>NZ_BAAABL010000044.1:0-105147 GCF_039520965.1 Halarchaeum salinum | reverse complement strand
CGTTGAAACAGGAAGCCCCACCCTCAAGCGCGAGCCGTCAGGCGAGCGGTAGGGTGGGGTAGTTCACTGGTTGCTAATCGGTAACACCTTCCCCCTTCCGCCCCCCTTTTAGGTGGTAGACCGTAGAAATGGAGTACGATGTCGACCGACGTATCCATCGACGCGGAGTGGGACGAGCTCTATATCGACGGTGAATGGCGGGCCAGCGAGAGCGGCGAAACGATCGACGTCGAGGACCCCTCGACGCGCGAAGTCGTCACCGAGGTCGCCGCCGCGACCGAATCGGACGTCGACGCGGCGTACGAGGCCGCCGCGGCCGCCCAAGCGGAGTGGGCCGACGCGCCGCCCGCACGGCGACAGGCGGTCATCGAGCAGTTCGACGAGGCCCTCCACGAGCACAGCGATGAGATCATCGACCTCCTCGCTCACGAGGTCGGCGGATCGGCGATCATGGGAGAGACGTCCATCCAGATCGCCGGCGACCACGCGAGCGAGGCCGCGACGCTGCCGCGCCGGATGAAGGGCGAACACGCCGCCTCTAACATCCCCGGCAAGGAGAACATCGTCCAGCGTGGCCCGAAGGGCGTCGTCACCGTCATCTCGCCGTGGAACTTCCCGCTGAACCTCTCGATGCGCGCCGTCGCACCCGCGCTCGCCGCGGGTAACGCGGTCGTCCTCAAACCCTCGACCGAATCGCCGATCACCGGCGGGCTCCTCTTCGCGAAGCTCTTCGAGGAGACCGACCTCCCCGAAGGCCTGCTGAACGTCGTCACCGGCCGTGGCTCCGCCATCGGTGATCGGGTTGCCTCCCACCCCGAGAGTGATGTCGTCTCCTTCACCGGAAGCACCGAAGTCGGTCAGCACGTCGCCGGTCTCGCGGGCGAGAACCTCGCCGTTCCCGCCATGGAGCTCGGCGGGAACAATGCCTTCGTCGTCACCGACGACGCCGACCTCGATCGCGCGCTCGACGGCGCGACGTTCGGCTCGTTCGTCCATCAGGGTCAGGTCTGTATCAGTATCAACCGCCACATCGTCCACGAGGACGTCTACGACGAGTACGTCGAACGCCTCGTCGAGCGCGCCGAATCGCTCCCGTTCGGGAGCGCACACGACCCCGAGACGATCGTCGGCCCGATCGTCAACGAGAGCCAGCGCGACCAGATGCTCGACTACGTTGAGCGGACGGTCGAGCAGGGCGCGACGCTCGAAACCGGCGGCGAGACAGCCGCCCTCGACGGCGTCGCGGACTCGCTCGTCGTGAAGCCGACGGTGCTCTCCGGCGTCACCAACGAGATGGCGGCGGCGTGCAACGAGCACTTCGGGCCCATCGCCCCCGTCATCCCCTTCAGCGACGTCGACGAGGCCGTCGAACTCGCCAACGACACCGAGTACGGCCTCTCCGGTGCGGTTCATTCAGGCGACCTCGAAGTCGCAAAGGACATCGCCGACCGGATGGAGACCGGGAACGTCCACATCAACGACCAGCCGATCAACGACGAGGCCCACGTCCCCTTCAGCGGCACGGGCGCGTCCGGCCTCGGAACCTACAACAGCGACGCCTTCCTCCACGAGATCACCGAGACGAAATGGATCTCGATCCAGCACGACGCCCGCGACTATCCCTTCTAGTCGACCTTTTACTGTGAGCGCGCGAAGCGCGCTCTGGTAAAAGCTCGACCAAAAGCCCGTCGCGACCCCCGGGGTTCGCTTGGGCCCGAGCGCTCCGCGCTCGGTGGGAAACGGAATGCACCGCACCGCCCCGAACCGGCGCACCGCTCCGCATCGTCTCGAACTGCTTCCTCGCTCCACATCGCCTCTCCGTCTTCGACCGCGATTCGCCGCCTCGTTTCCGCTCGTTCAGTAGCCAGTCGCGAGATACGTGTGGACGCCCTGCGGCTCTTCGAGTTCGTCGACGAGCGCGAGCGCGAAGTCCTCCATCGAGATGTAGCTCTCGCCCTCCTCGTCGGTGACGAGTTCGCCCTCCGCGGTGCGGTAGTCGCCGGTGCGCTCGCCGGGTTCGATGAGCGCGGCCGGGGCGAGATACGTCCAGTCGAGGTCGTCGGCCTCGCGGAGGATGTCGAGCGCGTCGATCGCGGCGCTCGCGACCGGCTTCCACTCCTCGGGGAACTCCGGCGTCTCGATGAGCGGCGTGCCGTCGCCGGCGTCGAGGCCACCCGCACCACCGGTCCAGACGAGTCGCATGACGTCCGCGCGGCGCGCCCCGTCGATCGCGGCGCGCATCATCTCCGAGAGGATCTCGGGCTCTTCGCCGTCGCTCGGGCCGAGCGTGGACGCGATCGCGTCGTGGCCCGTGGCGAGTTTCGTGACGTCGTTCGCGTCGGTCGCGTCGCCGGCGACCGCGACGAAGTCCGGATCGTCGATGTCGTCGATCCTGCCGCTCCGTGAGACCCCGGTGACGCGATGCCCGCGTGCGAGGAGTTCGTCCGCGACCCGGTGACCGATCCGTCCACTCGCGCCAAGGAGGAGTACGTCCATCTCGGCTGTTCCCTCCACGTCCGCCCGTATAGCGCTTTGCCAAACGGCCGTCACCGCGGGTTTCGAACCTCGCAGGACGGCGCAGTCTTTACCAGATTGAACGACGATCTAACGATCGTGAGCGCTATCGACGCGGAGCATCTCCGATTGACGTACGCGGACGGGACGGAGGCCGTCGCCGACGTCTCGTTGACCATCGACGAGGGCGAGTTCTTCGGCTTCCTCGGCGCGAACGGTGCCGGGAAGACGACCACGATCAAGATGCTGGTGACGCTGCTCCGGCCGACCGATGGCTCCGTGCGCGTCGCCGGCCACGACGTGACCGACGACCCGCGTGCCGTCCGCGCGTCCATCGGCTACATGGCCCAGGAGACGAGCATCGACGAGGAGCTCACCGCCCGCGAGAACATCCGATACGCCTGCGAGGCCTACGGCGTCCCGAAAGACGCGCGCGCCGATCGCATCGATCAGCTGCTCGACCTGGTCGATCTGGCCGACGTCGCGGACAAGCAGGCGAAGGGGTTCTCCGGTGGGATGCAAAAACGCCTCGACGTGGCGAGCGCGCTCGTCCACGAGCCGCCGATCGTCTTCCTCGACGAGCCGACGACCGGCCTCGACCCGAAGGCCAGAAACCGCCTCTGGGACTACTTCCGGCGGATCAACGAGCGCGGGACGACGGTCTTTCTCACCACGCAGTATCTGGAGGAGGCCGACCAGCTCTGCGAGCGCATCGGCGTCATCATGGACGGCGAAATCGAGGTCACCGGCTCGCCCGCCGAGCTGAAGTCGCTCGTCGGCGGTGACGTCCTCGAAGTCGAGTTCGACGAGCCGAGCGACGACGATCTCGAACGCGCCCGCGGGGTCGCCCTCGACTCGGCGCTCGTTGACGACCCCGCCGCCGTCGATTGTACCGAATCGGGGCTGGTCGTCACGTCCGATGCGGCTCGGCGTCATGGGACGGACCTGCTCGTCGCGCTCCGCGAGGCCGGCCTGACGATCGTCGGGTTCAACGTGCGGAGCCCGACGCTCGACGATGTCTTCCTCACCATCACGGGTGAGGCGTACGACGCCGGGGATGAGCGGCCCGCCGAGACGGACGCGACCGCCGTGGAGGGGGCGTAGTGAGCGCTGATCCCGCGTCGCGGACGACGGGCAACGACTTCCTCACGGATACCTGGGTGAACCTCAAACGCTGGATGTTGAAGACGACCCGGAACCCGTTCGTGATGACGTTCTCCCTCCTCAACCCGATCATGTTCCTCGTGCTGTTCACGCAGGTATTCGGCGGGGTCGTGGGGAGCGCGATCGGCAGCGACACCGGCGGTGGCGCGAGCTACGTCGCCTATCTCGTGCCGGCCATCGCCATTCAGGTCGCGCTCATCGGTGCGACCTCGTCCGGCATCGGGCTCGTCGAGGACATCGAGAGCGGGATGTTCGAGAAGGCGCTCGTCTCCCCGATGCACCGGGGGGCGATCTTTCTCGGGAAGTCACTCTCCGAGGTGTTGCGCATCGTCGTCCAGGTCTGCATCATCCTCGCGGTCGGCTTCCCGATGTTCCTCCTCGATGGTGGCTCTGCCGGGAACTACATCCAGACCGGACTGCTCGGCGCGCTCGGCATCGTTTGCGTCGGCGTCGTCTTCGCCGTCTGGTTCACGGCACTCTCGAACATCGTCGCGCTCGTCACACGCGATCAGGAGTCGACGATGATCGGCGTCAACATCCTCCAGTTTCCGTTGCTCTTCCTGTCGAGTGCCTTCCTTCCGCTCGACGCCCTTCCCGGGTGGGTGCAGGTCGTCGCTGCGCTCAACCCCGTTACGTACGGCGTGAACGCGGCACGCGCGATCATGTTCGGCCGCGACGTCGCGACGCCGATCGACGTCACAGCCTTCGGCGGCCTGTGGGACACGCTCGTTCCCGCGCTCGCCGTGCTCGTCGCGCTCGACGTCGTCCTCGGCGCGATCGCGGTTCGATACATCTCGCGGGCGACGAGTGCTGACGTGCGCTGAGCGCTCAGAATCCGCCGCGGCTGACGATCTCGTCGAGCGGCTTCCGGCCCTTCGGGGCTTCCTGCTCGCGGAGGTCCTCGGGAAGCGAGTCGGTGGGCGCGCGCTCGCCGATCGCGATCATCGCCTCCACGTCGTACGACGCCGGCGCGTCGAGCCGCTCGGCCGCCGCCTCGTGGTCGAAGCCGCCCATCGGGTGGACGACCAGCCCGCGGCGCGTCCCCTCCAGCGCGAGGTTCTCCCACGCCGCGCCCGCGTCGAAGCTGTGCGCGGACAGAGTATGGCCCTCCCCGTCCGTCGTCTTGGAGAAGAGGACGGCGAGCACTGCCGCGTCGGCCGCCCACGACCGGTTGAAGTCGTGGAGGAGATCGACGAACGTCTCCCACTCGTCGTCCCCGCGCGCGGCGTACGCGAAGCGCCACGGCTGGCTGTTTCGTGACGACGGGGCCCAGCGTGCGGCCTCGAACAGCGGGCGGTACGCCGACTCGTCGAGCGGCTCGCCGGTCATCGCGCGTGGCGACCAGCGATTGACGAACAGCGGGCCGACGTCCTCGCTCGGCTCGCGGTGCGCGGCGACCTCGTCAGTGAGCGACTGCGATGGATCGGTGTCTTCCATATCGCGGCGTAGCGCGCACGCCGGCATACGGCCTTCGGCTCCGGCGAGGCGGGTCGTGTTCCGGTCGAACGACTCGGGCCGGCGTTTTATTGAGCAGGACGCGTCCGCGCCGAGATATCGATGACGAGATATATACGCTCGGACGCGAACAACTCGGACGTATGCTTCGCCCTCCACGAACGCTCGCCCGGTGTGGCACGTATCGCGGGCGGGACGCCTATCGTGTTCGATCCGGCGTCGTCGCCGGCACGCGGACCGCTCCAACGGCCACGCGACCCGCACGGGGTGATCGGCGATGAGCTCGCAGGACCCGGATCCGTTCAGCATCGAGAGCGACGTCGAGCGCTGGCAGGTCGTCGCGGGCGCGGTCGTCGCCGTCGTGCTCGGGATCCTCAACTTCCCGGCCGTTCACGGCGCGCTCTACGGGCTCTTCGTCGGGACGCCGGCGCTCCTCCAGTGGGCCGCCGTCGCACTCGTTGTCGGTGCGATCGGCTATCGCCGGCGGAGTCGCCCGCTCGTGATGGCCGCCGTCGCGGTCTTCGTCGTTCTCGGTCTCTTCGCGGGGCCGATCGTTGGCGGCATCTACGCCCACGAGGACGTCGCCGACAGCATGGGGAACGAGGCGACGCAGCTCGACACGCTCCCGAACACCTCGACGGAGAACGTCCGGATGCTCCCGCGGAGCGTCGCGGACAACTACGCCCAGTCGTCGATGCAGTACCCCCAATACCGGCTCACGGGCTCGGACATCACGTACCGCAACGGGACCTACGAGTGGTCGTACGGCATCGTCCCCGACGCCTTCCTCGTCTCCGTCCTCGGGAATCAGCGCGGCGCGATGTACGTGAACATGACGACGACGAACAAGGACATCGCCACCGAGGAGACGCGCTTTACGAACGGGCGCGGGCAGCTCTTCTTCGACTCCTATCGCTATCAGAGCGTCCTCAGCGCGCCGCTCGAACGCCACGCTTGGGACACGACGTTCAACGCCCGCGCGAATGGGACGAGCTACATCGCCCATGCGACGACGACGTACGAGTGGAAGGTCCGGCTCTTCCCGCTCCCACAACTCTACGCCGTCCCGCAGTTCGGTGGCGTCGAGGTGATGCGCCCAAGCGGCTCGATTAGCCACCTGTCCCCCGAACAGGCCGACGAGTCGGCGCTCCTCCGCGGGCAGAACGTCTACCCCTACTCGCTGACGACGTATCGCGTCCAGTCGATGCAGTACGTCCACGGCGCGCTCAACAAGTGGTTCTGGAAGGAGGACGTCCTCAAGGTCGCGACCCTCCCGGAAGGCGGGAACGAATGGCCGCTCGTCGTCCCCACGGACACGGACAACGGGCTGACGTACTTCGTCGCGACCGAACCGACCGGGAGCGGCAACGGCGTCTATCAGATCTGGACGTTCGACGGGCAGACGGGCGATGTCGGCGTCCAGCAGTACGACGACGCCCAGATCGGCCCGCAGCGCGCGATCGACTTCGTCTCGCGCAACCCCGAAGTGAACCGCCTCTCGAACGCGCAGGCGGTCTCGCCGATCCCGATCGTGAAGGACGACGCCCTCTACTGGCACGTAAAGGTCGTCCCGCGCAGCGACTCGGGCGTCACCTACACGGCGTTCGTGAACGCCGGGACGGGCGACGTCACGATCCTCGAAGGCGACGACCCTGTCTACGCCTTCTTGACGAAGGCCGAGGTCGCGGCCATCGAGAACGAGACGAGCGGACAGTCCGGCCCGTCGGCAAGTGACACGACGGTCCGCGTCGTCGTCACGGACGCGAACGGGACGATCACCGGCACGCAGAACATCACCGTCCCCGAGGGCGGCGACGTGCAGGTGACTGTCGCGAATGACGCGCCCGGTAGCGCGAGCGCTGACGGCAACGCGACGGCTACCCGGTCCGGCTGAGCGCGCTGACAGCCCGATAGTCGACGATCCACGGCCGACGACGTGTGCCGCGTTTTCCAGTTATCCGTCGTACTCGTGGAGCGGCCGGCGCTCGATCCGTGATCGGAGGGCGCTCAGCGACGGCGCTGTCTCGGCGTCGAACTGCGCGCAGATAGCGGCGACTTCCGCGTGCGAGATTTTCACGTTCCCCTCGGTGACGACGTCCTCGGGTCGCGCCTTGAGCTCGCGGATCGTTCCGACGGCGAGTAAGTAGGGGATCGCCCACGCCGCGATGGTGTTGCCGCGCGTCTCCGGCATCGCGGTAAGCCACGTCTTCGCGCCGTCGAGGTACTCCTCCGCGCGTTCGGTAACGCGTTCGATCACGGGCGCGATCGCGTCGCTGCGCGCCGGGTCGGCGAGCGACGCCGGGGAGACGTCGTGGGCGTCGAGGAGTTCGGTCGGAAGGTAGACGTTGTTCTCGTCCTCGATGTCGCGCGCGGCGTCCTTCGCGACGTTGACCAACTGGAGCACCATCGCGAACGCCGTCGCGTTCTCCTCTAACGGCGTCCTCGTCGCCCGCGGTGCGCCGCGCGAGACGAGTCCCGTCACGAGCTCGCCGACCGTGCCGGCGGCGTACCAGCAGTACTCCTCGAGCTCGTCGAGGGTCCGGATCCGGAGCCCGCCCGCGTCCGCGTACCGCTCGACGAACATAGCCATGCCCTCGGTGAGTTCGCGGACGGCGGGCCGGATCGTCTCGCGTGATTCGGCGTCGAGCTCGCGGAAGACGCCGACGATACGGGGGGCGTTCGCCACGACCGTCCAGTCCTCGTCGGGGTCGTCGGGGACCCATTCGTCTACCGCCTCGCGAAACCGCTCGATTTCGACCGGTTCGTCGGGATCGAGCGCCCGACTGTACCGTTCGAGCAACTCCGATTGTGCCGCCGGATGGACGTGGTTTGCGTCCTCGACCGTGTCGGCGACGCGACAGAGGAGGTAGCCGACGCAGATTTCGCGCGCCATCGGCTCGTCGAGTTCCTCGATCGTCAGGCTGAACGTACGGGATACACCGTGCACGGCCTCGTAACACCACGCGACGTCGTCTGCTGGCGACCGGTTGGGGCGGTTCGGCGGCATTCGTTCGGACAGAGACGCCCTCCGAAGAAAAATGAGCGGGGTCTTCGACCGACCAACTGGCGACGCTTTGCCCCGTGTCGTCGCTCACCACGGAAGACCTTTGACTGATTAGTCAGTAAATATCGAGTAGATGCGTGACGATCACGGTCTCGGGAGGGCGATACCGCCGTCGGGGTGCGGACGCAGCGGACGGACGGTGTGCCGCCGACGCGGTCCGTCCGCGCCCACGGCGTGGGAGGTGGGGTACTGATGGGCCTCCGCGACCGGATCGAGGGGCTGTTCAAGGGGCCCGAGGAGTTCGACCTGACGAGCGGCGGGATCGCCAAGCCGCTGTTCTTCCTCTCGCTTCCGATCGTCATCACGAACCTCTTCCAGACCGCCTACAACCTCGCCGACACCTTCTGGCTCGGCCAGTACAGTACCGACGCGCTGGCGGCGATCAGCTTCGCGTTCCCGATGGTGTTCCTCCTCATCTCGCTCGGGCTCGGAATCTCCGTCGCCGGCAGCGTGCTCGTCGCCCAGTTCACCGGCGCGGGCGCGCAGGCCGAAGCCGAGTACGCTGCCTCGCAGACCGTCACGTTCGCCGTTCTCGCCTCCCTGCTCCTCGGCGGGATCGGCTACGTCTTCGTCGATGAGTTCCTCGCGATCATGGGTGCCTCGGCGGACGTCCTCCCGATGGCGACCGGCTACATGGAGTTCATCTCGCTCGGGCTCTTCTCCATGTTCGGCTTCGCCGTCTTCGTCTCTCTTATGCGCGGCTACGGCGACACCGTGACGCCGATGCTCGTCATGTTCGGTTCCGTCGTCCTCAACATCGTCATCGACCCGTTCCTCATCTTCGGCTGGGGGCCGTTCCCCGCGCTCGGGATCGAGGGGGCGGCCATCGCGACCGTGTTCTCCCGGGCGCTCGCGTTCGCCGTCGGCCTCGCGATCATGTTCCGCGGGACGCGCGGCGTCCGGATCCACCTCCGCGATATGGCTCCGGACTTCGACTACCTCCGGCGACTCGCCCGCATCGGCATCCCCGCGTCCGTCGAGGGGACGGGGCGCGCGCTCTCGATGAACCTCCTCCTGCTCATCGTCGCGTTCTTCCCCGACACCGTCGTCGCCGGCTACGGCATCGGGACGCGGGTCTTCTCCGTCGTCTTCCTGCCCGCCATCGCCGTCGCGCGCGGCGTTGAGACGATGACCGGGCAGAACATCGGCGCAGGCGAACCCGACCGCGCGGAGCGGGCCGCGACGCTCGCCGCACAGACCCTCTTCTGCGTCCTCACCGTTGCCGGAATACTGACGTGGATCTTCGCCGCTCCGATCGCGGACGTCTTCACGACCAACCCGGCGGTCGTCGACGCCGCCGCGACCTTCGTGCGGTACGTCGCGCTGACGTTCGGCTTCATGGGTGTGATGCGCGCGTACACGGGGAGCTTCCGCGGCGCTGGCAAGACGCTGACCGCCGCGGCGCTCTCCGTGCTGATGCTCGGCTTCGTCCGCTTCCCCATCGCCTGGTTCGCTTCCGGGTGGGTCGGCGAGACCGGGATCTGGCTCTCCTTCGCCGTCTCGAACGTCCTCGGCGCGCTCGTCGCCTACGCGTGGTACCGGCGCGGGGGGTGGCGCAGCGGCGACCTCACGCGCGACCGCGTCGATGTCGAGGACGCCGCGATCGAGGGCTCCTCGTCCGACGGTTGATGGCGTGTCCGGTCTCTCCGGGTCGAGCGGCGTCCGCCCGACCCCACCGTGTCCGCCGTTCCGGCGGGCCGGCGTCGTCGGTTGTCACTCGGCGGCCGAGAGGTCACGGTAGAGCGCGGACGCCCGCGTGTGGTCCTCGACGATGGCGGCCGACGGCGTGACACTCGTGCGGAGGTCGTCGAGTTCGTCGCGGAGGGTTTCGTATCGCTCGTCGTCGCGCAGCGCCGCCGGGTCGTGGGCGGCCTCAAGGGCCGCACGCCGCGACGCGAGCGCGTAGTAACGCGTCACGTCGCGCTCGTAGGTCCGCCGCTCGTCGAGGGCGTCGACCGTTTCGACGAGTCGTTCGCCGTCGACCGGCTTGACGAGGTAGTCGTCGATGTCGACGGTCGCGATCTCCAGACCGGGATTGATGCCGGTGACCGCGGCGACGAGCGCCCCGTCGGTCAGGTTATCGAGGTCGTCGAGGTAGTCGAGGCCGTCTCCGTCGGGAAGCCGGCGGTCGAGTACGACGATAGCCACGGCCGGGTCCGCAGCGTCGAGGGCGTCCGCAGCGGTGCCCGCCGTCCGGACGCTGTATCGGCTTTCGAGCCGCGTCGCGTACAGCGCCCGTAGCTCCGGATCGTCCTCCGTCACGAGCACTACGGGTGCCGTGTCATCCGCTCCCATGGGTTGGGGTATGCGTTTGGAAGGGAGGTATCTTACCCTGATATAGAATGCCTATTAAGTGTCAGAACGAGGTCGGCCCGAACACACATGACGGATGCTCGCGGATACGGGTGAATCACGGTGTGCCGCGTGTTCCCCGCCACGGTCGGCGCGACGCGCGGCGGGCGTCGGGCGGTCGCCGATAGCGGGCTACGGCGTGTGCGTGACGGTGGTCGCGTGGCGGACTGAGCGGCTGGCGGGCCGTTTGTCTGGTGGACTACCCGGACCATCGCGCGAACGTCGTGCCCGGATCGATGGGATACGTTGCGTCTCAGGCGCTGTCGCCCGCACCCGGCTCGGGCGTCTCGACGCCCTCCTTCGTGCGAATGCGCCACCCCGTAACACCCATCACGAGGAGAATCGCGGGGCTGAGGAAGCCGAAGAAGTAGTAGGGGGCGTAGCCGAGGAACTGGAGGTCGAGGAGCCCGCCGCTCCCCATGCTGACGCCGATCGGGACGACGCCGAGGACGCCGGCCATGTAGACGCCGCCGGAGTTCCACGGAACGAACGCGCTCGTGGTGGTCCCGGCGGCCTCGACGGCGCGCGAGAGGTTCGCCGATTCGAGCCCGAAATCGTCGTAGAGACCGCGATAGGTCATCCCGGGGACGACGATGCTGATGTACTGGTCTGCGGCGAGGACGTTCATCGAGAACGCGGTAACGGCCGTCGTAGCGGTGAGCGAGCCGACGCTCCGAGCGCGCGCGGCGATGGCGTGCGCGACGGCGGCGAGGACGCCCGCGCGGGTGAGCATCCCGCCGAGCGCGAGCGCCGCGAGGACGATGGTGACGACCCACGACGCGCCCGTGAGCCCTGAGGAGGAGAGGAGATTGTTGACGAGATTGGAGGCCGTGCTCGGGCTCGTTCCGCTCTGCGCGGCGGTGACGGCGGCCGTGACGGGCCCGCTGTGGAAGGCGAGGGGGTCGGTGGTGACGACGGGGCCCTCCTGGAAGACGATGGTGGTAAGGATGCCCGCGAAAACGCCGGTGCCGAGCGACGGGAGCGCGGGAACGCCGTAGAGCGCGAGCGCGAACGTGACGACGAGCGGGAGGAGGACGTAGAGACCGACGTCGTAGCTCCCGACGAGCGCGCTCCGGATGGCATCAACCTGTCCGGTGGGGATGTCGCCGCCCGCGTGGAGCCCGAGGGCGGCGTAGCCGACGAGTGCGATGAGGAACGCGATTGCGGTCCCGATGCGCATCGCGTCGACGTGCTCGAAGAGGTCGGTCTCGGTCGCGGCCGCCGCGAGGTTCGTCGTGTCGGAGAGCGGGCTCTGCTTGTCGCCGGCGTACGCCCCGGAGAGGATCGCGCCCGCGGTCATCGGCGCGGGGATGCCGAGGCCGTGCCCGATGCCGATGAAGGCGACGCCGAGCGTGCCCGCGGTCGTCCACGAAGAGCCGATGGAGAAGGCGACGACGGCGGCGAGGGCGCAGGCCGCGGGGAGGAACACCTTCGGCGTGAGGATGCCGAGGCCGTAGTACATGATCGCGGGGATGGTCCCGGCGGCGATCCACGTCGCGATGAGCGCGTAGACGATGAAGAGGATGAGTACCGCCTGCAACCCCATCGTGATGCTGTCCGCCGCGCCGTCGTAGAGCTCCCGCCAGTCGAGGTCGAACCACCGGCGCGCGCAGAGGGCGGTGAACGCGATCCCGAGGAGCAGGGGGAACTGCGGGTCGAGACCGAAGACGAGTCGTCCGGCACCAAGGAAGACGAGCATCCCGGCGACGGGGACGAGCGCCTGCGCGAGCGTTGGGCGGCGCTCCGGCGGGAGTTCCTCGTAGGAAAGCGGGTCGAAGTCGAGGTCGCTCATGGGTTCAGTTCACGCACACTCGGTAGCCGGCGCTCTTGTGCGTGTCGTCTCGGAAAAACGCTCTCCAGGTCACCGCGGGATCCGTTCAGGATCCGAACGCGAGTCCGTCCTCCACCGTCGGGTGACAGTCCGCACAGACGTGTCCGTCGAACCCGGCGTCGGTGTGTTTCCAGAGCTGTCGTGGCGAGCCACCGCAGCGATCACACGTGGGCATCGCACTCGTCACTTCTCCATTCTAGCACATAGTCGTTGCGCTCGTCCCCACCCCGTCGAAACTGTATGTGCGATATGTTCTCACACCCCTGATTCTCACGTCGTGGGAACCGGGTCGCGGTACTATGTGACAGTGCTTCGACTCACCGAACACGCGAGCGTTGGGTGACCTAACGATGCAAGCAACGACTACGGCCGCCGGCCGAGAACGTGAAGGGAACGAGACGACCACCGAGCGCGAAGACGCCTGTCCCGAATGTGGCGCTGCGCTCGAACACGACGAGACGCGCGGCGAGGTGTCGTGTCGTGCGTGTGGGCTCATCGTCGACGAGGACGTCGTCGATCGCGGCCCCGAGTGGCGCTCGTTCGAGGGCGACGACGGCGAGAACCGCTCGCGCGTCGGCGCGCCGACCACGAACCTGATGCACGATAAGGGGCTGAGCTCCGTCATCGGCTGGCAGGACAAAGACGCCTACGGGAAGCGGATCAGCGGCCGGAAACGCCGCCAGCTCGCCCGACTGCGCAAGTGGGACGAGCGCTTTCGCGCCCGCGACGACCAGGAGCGCAACCTGAAGCAGGCGCTCGGCGAGGTCGAACGGATGACGAGCGCGCTCGGGCTCCCCGAGACCGTCGGCGAGACCGCGGGCGTCGTCTACCGGCGCGCACTCGACGAGGACCTCCTCCGCGGGCGTTCCATCGAGTCGGTCGCGACCGCGAGCGTCTACGCCGCCGCGCGACAGGCCGGCGTCCCGCGCAGCCTCGATGAGGTAGCGACCGTCTCCCGGGTCGATCGCCTCCGCGTCCAACGCGCCTACCGGCAGGTGAGCCGCGACCTCGGGCTCGAAGTGCCCCCGACGGACCCACGCGAGTACGTCGAGCGCTACGCGAGCGACCTCGACCTTCCGAGCGAGACGGCACGCCGTGCCCGCGAACTCCTCGACGCCGCCATCGAGGCGAACGTCCATAGCGGCAAGAGCCCGACGACGATGGCGGGCGCGGCCGTCTACGCCGCCGCGCGCCTCACGAACCACTCGGTGACGCAGGCCGACGTGAGCGAGGTCGCGAACGTCGCCCGTGTCACCATCCGATCGCGGTACAAGGAACTCCTCGAAGCCCAAGAGTGACTGCCGTCACCGAGCGTGACGTCGCCGCACCGAACGGCCTAACCGCCCCGCCGCCGAACCTCGAGGTATGACCGGTCGTGACCTCTCGCCCGGCCGTGCCGCGGCCGCCGTTTCCGCCGCCGTCGTCGGGTTGTTCGCGCTCTACTTCGTCGCCACGACGCTCGTTCCCGACCTCTTCGGGTCGTGGCCGCGAATCGGCGTCGGTCTCGGCGTCGCCATCGCCGCCACTTGCTTCGTCGGCTGCTTCGCCGCACGAGCGCGAACCGTCGGTCCACTTCCGTGGCGCGTCGCCGACACCGCTGTCGCCGCGATCTCCGCCCTCCTCCTCGTGCAAGCGGTCTCCTTCGTCGTCAACGCCCCACTCGCCGTCACCGCCGACGGGGGCTCGCTCGCGTTCGTCCACCTCGTTCTCTGGGTCGGCGCGCTGAGTACGGTCGTGCTCGTCGGCACCGCGCTCCGCGCCGTTGGGGCCGGCCTCCCGGATCCCGCGCTGTGAGCCACTCTACGCCCCGTCGGCGTCGACCACACGCTTAATCCCGCTGCTGCTTTTCAGTGTACACATGCGCGCGTCACCGTTCGCTCCGGATCGACTCCTCGCCGGCGCGTTCGCGCTCGCGCTCGCCATCGCGACCGTCGTCGTCCTCCACGGCGACATCCACCCCTTCGTCGACGACATCCTCCGGCCGATCGCGTACGCCTCGCTCTGGGCGTTCTTGGGAATCTACGCGTTCGCGACGCTGTTCTGGACGTACGAGGTCGTCTCGTCGTGGCGCGACTACCAACCACCCGAGGCCGTCTACGACCCGGCGGACTGCCAGCTTCGCATCCTCACCGTCGACGCCGAGGCTGTCGTCCAGAAGACGGTCGACGCGCTCCCCGAGACCGTCGCGCCCGACGACAGGCACGTCATCGCCGAAGCGCCGATCGACGTCGACGGCGCGACGGTCCACGTCGTCCCCGACGACTTCGACAGTCAGGCCTCGAATAAGGGCCGTGCCCTGGAGTGGGCGCGCCTCAACGTCCCTTGTGAGCGCGAGTTCGTCCTCTTCCTCGATGAGGACTCCCACGTCCGGTCCTTTGATGGGTTTCCCGATGCCGATATCGTCCAGTTCCGCGAGTGGCCGGCGTACACGGGCTCGACGCTCGCCTTCTGGTGCGAGCTCGTCCGCATCGGCTATCAGGCAGAACAGCAGGGATTCGGCCTCCCGGGCGTCCCCCTCTACGCGTGGGGTGGGGGGATCGCGGTTCGCACGTCCCTCGAAGACGAGGTGACGTGGGAGTACCCGACGCTCATCGAGGACACCGTCTTCGTCTGGCGCGCCATCCTCGAACACGACGCCGAGTACGTCGTCACGGCGGATCGCTTCCGGAACCAAGCGCCGCCGTCGATCCGCGAACTGATCGAGCAGCGCCGTCGCTGGCTCTCCGGCGGCCTCCGCGACGAACCCGTCCTTCCGCGGCGCTACTGGGCGCTCTACGCCCTCCGGAACGTCACATGGGCGTTCTCTCCGATCACTCCCTTCCTCCTCCTGATCGTCGGCTATCTCCCCGGCTCGATGCCCGGCGTGCACCTCTATCACGTCCTCTCGTGGGCGATGTTCGCCTACGCGCTCGTCTGGTTCGTCCGCGGTTGGCGCTACTACGACGACATCGCCTATCGCCACTGGATCGCCGTCCCGCTCTACCGCTCGTCGTCGCCGTCCACTCGCTCGGCGCGGCGTGGGGGTTCGTCGACGAGCCCGACACCTTCCGCGCGACCGAGAAGCGCGCCCAGGAGCGCGACCGCGACTGAGGGCGTGGGAGCGACACGACCGCACTGTTCGTCGTTCCTCACTTTCGTTCGGCCCGACGTCGCCCGCCACTTTCGTATATCCCCACCGCCTCCTCCCGAACGTATGCCCGCACACCCGGAGCTGTTCCGACGCCGTGGCGACGTCCTCGCCGACGACCGCGGCTCGGGCTCCCCCGTCGTCTTCGCGCACGGGACGTTCATGGACCGGACGATGTTCGACCCGCAAATCGCCGAACTGACCCCGGAGTACCGCTGTCTCGCGTACGACTCCCGCGCGCGGACGGACGCCTACGCCGGCGACTACGACATCGACGATCTCGCGGCGGATTGCGTCGAACTGCTCGACGGAAAAGGGATCGACTCCTGCGTCCTCGTTGGCATGAGCGTCGGCGGCTTCACCGCGCTCCGCGTCGCGCTCGACTACCCCGACCGCGTGGACGGCCTCGTCCTGATTGATGCGCCCGCGGGCCCGACGACCGACGCGGAACGCGACACCTACGAGCGCATCGTCGCGGAGCTCCGCGAGAACGACCTCGTTCCGGGGACACTCGCCCGTCAGGTCGCAGAGCGCGTGACGAGCGAGACGACCCACAAGGAGCGCCCCGAACTCCTCGAGACGTGGGCCGAGCGCTGGGAGACCTACCCCGGCGACGCGGTCGCGAACGAGTACGAGGCGTGGTACGCGAAGGAGGGCGTCGAGGACCGCCTCGACGAGATCGATATCCCGGCGCTCGTCGTCCACGGCGAGGCGGACGTCTTCGACATCGAGCGCGCCGAACGCACCGCGGCGGCGCTTCCGGACGGCGACCTCGTGCGCGTGCCCGAGGCGGGCCACCTCTCGAACCTCGAACGCCCGGCCGCCGTGAACGACGCGCTCTCCGCGTTCGTCGCGGACGTGTACGACGACTGAGCCGAATGACGCGAACCGATGGTGATTTATCGGTTTAGGCTAGCCTAAACTACATGGCCGAACGAACGCGGACGCGACGCGACTACCTCGTCGGAACCGGTGCCCTCGTCGGCGGCGGGCTCCTCGCCGGTTGTAGCGGCGGTACGGGCGGGGAATCGACGAGCACGACGACGAGCGCGGAGTCGACCACCGAGCAGACCGGGACGAGCGAGTCCGGCGACGGCTCGTACACCGTCTCGATGGAGCCCGTCGGCGACGTAACCTTCGAGTCGGTCCCGGAGACGTGGCTCTCGTACACCGCTGACTACGCCGATATGGGCGTCGCGCTCGGGCAGGTCGACGGCCTCGAAGCCATCGGCGTCCCCGCGCGCTTCGGGACGCACTACTACGAGGGGCTGCCGGGCGTCTCCGTCGACAAGAGCTCGCTCACCCCGCTCTGGCAGGACGGTGGCACCAGCAAGGAACTCTTCTACTCGATCAACGCGGACGTCCACGTCGTCGACCCGAACTTCATGCGCAACCGCGTGCAGTGGAATCAGGGCGACGTCGACGAGATCGTCGAGAACATCGCGCCGTTCCTCGGTAACACGATCTTCACGCAGGTCTACGACTGGCACGACTACCAGTATTACTCCCTTTACGAGGCCTTCGAGAAGATGGCCGACCTCTTCGATCAGCACGCGCGCTACGAGGCCTTCAGCGCCTACACCGACGAGGTCACCGCGACCGTCGCGGAGCGGACACCCGACACCACCCCGGACATCGCGCTTCTCTACCCCGCGGGTATCCCGCCGGACTCCTTTTACCCCTACCTCATCGGCGAGGGGACGGCCTCCAAGCAGTGGCGCGAGCTTGGCGTCGACGACGCGCTCGCCGCGGCCGACGTGACCGACGCGCAGGCCGGCGGCGCGACGCTCGACTACGAGGCCCTCCTCGACATCGACCCGGATGCCATCGCCGTCCGCATCCAGGGGAACATCAGCGATCAGTACTTCCAGAATACGGTCGTCGAGCACCTGAAACAACACGAAGTCGCAAGCGAACTCAGTGCCGTCCAGAACGACCGCGTCTTCTACGCCGGCCTCACCTACCAGGGTCCGATCATCTACCTCTTCCAACTCGAGATGGCCGCGAAGGGGCTCTACCCCGACGCGTTCGACGCGGACGAGGAGCTCTTCGATCGCCAGCGCGTCGCGAACATCGTCAACGGGGAGTTCGACGCATGAGCGCAGACACCACGCGGGCTGTCGACGTCGTCGTCGTCGGTGGCGGACCGAGCGGCGCGAGCGCGGCGATCTTCGCGGCACGCTACGGCCTCGACACGCTCGTCTTCGATCGCGGCCCCGCCGCGCTCCCGCGGTCGGCATTCCTCGCTAACTACCCAGGGTTCCCCGCGGGCATCGACATCGAGACCTATCGCGGTCTCCTGCATGACCACCTCAACGAGGCGGGTGCCGACCTCGTCGCGGACACCGTCGAGATGGTCGAACACGCGGCGACGGGCGGGGACGCGAACGACGACGGTGCGATGCGCTTCGTCGTCTCCACGGCCGAGAATCGCACTGTCAGCGCGCGTCACGTCGTCGCCGCGTCGTGGTACGACGGCGACTACCTCCGCCCGCTCGTCGGCGACGAGGCCTACGAGCGCCACGAACACGACGGCGAGGAACACGAGCACTTCGACGGCGACTACCCCGACAGCGACGGCCGGACGGACGTCGAGGGCCTCTACGTCGCCGCGCCTGCCGGCCAGCGAAACGTACAGGCCGTGATCGCCGCCGGGCAGGGCGCACACGTCGCCCGATCGCTGATCAAGGACGTCCGGCTCGCGACCGGCTACCCGGCCGAACTCGCCGAGCACTACGACTGGCTGCGCTCCGCGAGCGAGTTCTCGGGCGACTGGGCGGAACGCGGGCGCTGGCGCGAGTGGTTCGACGAGCACGTCCCCGCCGAACGCGAGGGGGACGCCGACATCGCCGACCTCCGCGAGGCCTACATCGACGCCGCCTTCGAGACACGCCGCGACCCCGAAACAGTCGAGGATCTCCGCGAGCGCGCGCACGACCGTCTCCTCGAACACCTCGACGACGAGCGCATTCGGGCGTACGTCGCCGACCTCGACGAGACGGCGACGACCGCGACGGACGACGCCGACGACTGATCGGGGCACCGACGCGATCGACTGAACGCACCCTCGTCGCCAACTGAACGCACCTGCCGTCGCCGACTGGACATCCGTGCTGTCGTCGGTGGCTATCTTTAATCGAGGAGAGAATCCCGCCCTTCAGGGCGGGCGTGAATCCGGCACGGTGCGAACCAACCGCCGTCGGTTGCCCACCGAAACCCCAACGCTTAGTACATACCGTCTTGTACTCGTTATCAAGGGTTACGTCGGCTCTCGGCACTTGCGCGGGAGTAAGAGACGCGCTGAAACCAGCGTCCCGAGTATTTCGGGGCGTCGGTTCCCACGGGTCGGCTCTGCAACCGACTGCGGGGTTCGCGTCGTTCGTCAGCACGGGAACCCGGCCCACGGGCCGGGGAAGTGTGACCGGACCGACCGTGCCGCGAGGCATGACCGCTTGGGAGAGAGACGCCCCGAGAAACCGGGCGTTGATGACTCGCTTGCGGATGGGAGCGCCCGTGACAGCGTCCCCAGAACGCTTTGCGTTCTGGTGTGCGAACGAGACGCTTCGCGTCTCGTTAACGCCACAGGACGCTCCCGAGCGAGGGACGAAACCCGTCCCACCGACCTCGGGAGAGAGGGTCCTGAAACCTGCTCGGCAACAGGCCGGGTTTCCTCGTGCGGGGGAAGCCCCGTCGTTTACGACGGGGAGGATGTCACTACCGTCTGCCGCGCCATCCTCTCCTCGATGCGCAAGTTCACCGTCGGGCGGATCTGGGACATCCCGATCCGTATCGACCTCTCGCTCGTCCTCTTCCTCCCGTTACTCGCCTGGTTCCTTGGAAGCGAGGCACAGATCGACACGTACGCCGGCGTCATCAACGCCGTTGTGCCGCACGCCTACGACACGGCGACGCTCCACACCGGCGCGAACCCATGGCTCATCGGCGTGCTCGCCGCCGTCGCCCTCTTCGCCGGCGTCGCGATCCACGAACTCGGCCACGCTTATCGAGGAGGCCGTCGAGAACGACTGTTCACACATCGTGTTTGAGGATTTGACCCACATTCGGGAGAGTATCCCCGGGGCGACTTACGCGATGTAGCCCGCTTGGCCCATGAACGCGAGCGAGAGCGAAAAGGCGGTGACGAGCACCGCGATCAGCATCTCGGCGTAGAGGACGCGGCGGCCCCAGCGATACCAGGGCTCTGAGTCGGCGTCGGTCGCCATTCAGTCGTCACCCCCAGGGGCGACGGTCTCGGTGTCGGGCCCGAGCCAGCGTTCGCGCGAACCGATCCCGTACTGTGCGAGCGAGCGATCCGAGCGCATCACCCACACGAAGAACAGCGTGAACGGGACGAACAGCGCGACTGCGACGAGCGCGTACCCGCTGTGAATGTTCGGTACCCATCCGAACGCGAGCGGGTAGACGATGCCGCCGGCGGTCGAGACGCCGCCGACGAAACCGGCGGCGACGCCCGGCCGATCCTCGAACATCACGGGGACGATAGCGAAGACGCCGCCCGTCCCAAAGCTCACGGCGATCCCGAAACCGGCGAGGATGACGACGGACAGCGGGAGCACGCCAAGGTAGCCGGCAACGCTAAGCGCGCAGAGGAGCGTGATGATGAGACAGAGCGCGGTGAACAGCCAATGGACCCGCGGGGCGTACCCCTGTTCGGTCGAGAGGAACGAGTAGGGCGTCCACCCCTTGCGCTGCCAGAGGTCGGACATGTATCCCGAGAACGGCCGCCAGAGCGAGGCGTTGAACGACTGGACGGCCGCGAACGTCCCCGCGGCGGTCTGGATAGCCGCGACACCGGTGAAGCCGAGGCCGGCGATCGCGTCACCGAACCCGGTCGCGTAGTAGGTCGGGAGCCACGAGTTCATCGCGATCTCGAGGCCGAACGACATCGCGTAGGCGAGCATCAACCCGATGGCGGCAAAGCGCGTCCAGACGTAGAGCGTGGACTTCAGGTTCGAGTTCGCGCGCGCGGTTTCGGCGGTGGCCCGGTCCTTCGCGGGCTTCCCACGCCACTTGTAGACGACGGCGATGACGAGCGCGACGACGCCCAAGTGGAGGAAGGCCTGATCGAAGTTCGTGCCGTAGAGTCGCGGGAGGACGAGCGCGCCGACGCCCGCGCCGGCGTTCCCGGTGCCCGCGTAGATGCCCTCCGCGGTGCCGATCTCGTGCTCGTCGAACCACTGCGAGACGTGCTGGATGCCGACGACGAAGCTGATGCCGGCGGACGCGACGATTAGCCGTTCGACGAAGAGGACGTCGTAGTTCATCGCGAACGCGGACGCGATGCTCATCAGCCCGGAGTAGGCGAGGATGAACGCGAAGATGTTGTGCGCGCCGAAGCGATCGGCCGCCCACCCCGCGACGACCCGGCCGGGTGGCGCGAGCCAGAGCGCGCTCGACGCGAGTAGCGCCAGCCCTCCGGTCGTGAGGGTGAACGCGCTCGAAATCGAGGTGCTGAACGCCGCCGTCGAGAACCACATGAGGAACGCCCAGAAGAACCCGACGGTGGCGATGAGCAGTTGCTCGGTCTTCTCCTGCACGCGTCAGTGCACCTCCGTATCGCCCGGGTCGGCGACGTAGAACTCGTCGTGATACTCGGCCGTGATCTCGCGATCGGCACGGGCCGTCAGATCGGCGCACGCGTCAGCGGCGGTGTCGGTCGCGCGATCGGTGCCACTCGTGGTCTCGGTCGCACGATCGGCACGCGTCGCGGCATCGTCGCGTCCGTCGGCGCTCGTCCCGGTCGCCCCCAGCCGAACACGCTCATCGTCAGTCATCGCTCTCCACCCCCAGCGGGGTGCCCTCGGCGTCCGTCGGTGCGGGCCCGTCGCCGTCGGCGAAGGGGTACCACGCCTGCTTGGCGTCGGTGAGACACGGATCGACGTAGTCGGTCTCCTCGGGTTCGGCGAGCTCTGCGATCGTCTCGTGGCCCGTCGCCGCGACCCACTCGCGAAACGTCTGCCCCTCGTTGCGCATCTCGGCGTACGTCTCGATGATGTTCGCGAGGAGCCCGGGCACCTCGTCGGCGGGGACGCGCTGGTGGACCCAGTCGATGAACGTCGGCTCCTGCCCGATACTGCCGCCGACGCCGACGTCCATCGCTTCCACCATCTCGCCGTCCTTCCGGGCACGCATCCCCTGGAGGCCGATGTCGGCGCTCATCGCCTGCCCGCAGTCCGCCGTGCAGCCCGAACAGTGGATCTTCAGTTGCGTCACGTCGTCGGGGACGTCGACGTTGCGCTGGAGCCACCCGAGCGTCTCCGCCATCCGGGTCTTCGTCTCCGCGAGCGCGATCGAACAGAACTCCGTGCCCGTACACGCCATCCCGCCGCGCGTGAAGACGCTGGGATTCGGCGAGTAGGTCTCCAAGAGCGGCTCCTCCAAGAAGTCGTCGACGCGCTCGTCGGGAACGTCCATCACGAGGGGATTCTGCCGGCGCGAGAGCCGCACTTCGCCGCTCCCGTACTCGTCCGCGAGATCGGCGAGCTTGAGGGCGTCCGCGGCGGGCATCCGACCGACTGGGACGGAGACGCCGACGTAGCTCAGCTCCTCGGTCTGGTCGTGGACGCCGACGTGGTCGTGGTCGCCCTCGTCGTCCGACTTCCCCGCGTTGTAGGTGTACTCGTCCCGGAAGTCCGTGCCCGCGTGCATGAGGTCGAAGTCGAGGCGCTCGTCGAGTGTCTCGCGGATCTTCTCCGTCCCCCAGTCGTCGACGAAGAAACGCGCGCGGTTCTTGTTCCGGTTCTGTCTGTTCCCCTCCTCGCAGTAGAGTTCGACGAACTCCCGGACGGTCTCGTAGGCGTGCTCGGGCGTGACGAAGAGGTCGAGCGAGCGCGCCTTCCGGGGTTCGCGCCCGCCGAGGCCGCCGCCGACGCGGACGTTGAACCCCCGGACGTGTTCGCCATCGACCGGCCGGTGGGCGGGCTCTAAGGCCACGTCGTTGATCGAGTCCTGCGCACAGCCCTGTTTGCAGCCCGTCACGGAGATGTTGAACTTCCGCGGGAGGTTCGCGAGGTCGTCGTCGCCGCGGATGCCGTCCTCGATCTCGTCGAGCAACCCGCGCGTCGGGACGTACTCGTCGGCGTCCTTCCCGGCGACGGCACACCCGGAGATGTTCCGCATCGTGTCGCCGCCCGCGGAGCGACTGGAGACGCCGACGGCCTCCAGCTTCTCCCAGATCGCGGGGATGTCCTCCAGCTTCAGCCAGTGGAGCTGGATGGATTGCCGCGTCGTGTAGTCGATCCACCCGTTGCCCCAGCGCGGGTTCTCCGCCGGCCCGCGGGCGTACTCGTCGGCGACCTCCGCGATCGCGCGCAGCTGCTCGGGTTCGAGGACGCCCCCACAGTTGTTCAGCCGCATCATGAAGTAGCTCTCCTGCCCGTCGCGCTGGTGGAACACGCCCCAGAACTTGAAGCGGGTGAACCACTCCTCGCGCTCGTCCTCGGGGATCGACTCCCACCCGGACTCGGCGAACTCCTCGAGTTTCTCCCGCACCGCATCACCGTACATCCCCGCCTTGACGTCTTCCTTCTTGTGTGCCATTGTGTGTATGTATGGATGACCACTTCTTGGATTCAGAAGTGGACGAGCTTGGTCTGCTTTCGATGATGTGTGTCTACTCGGTAAGTAAAAAGCTTGTGAGTGATGTTCATCTATTTCCTAAGCTAGACTAAGGACATCAATATACACGGGAATTGAGGTTCGTATTTTTGCTAAATTTCCCCTATCTACACCCAATCATGGTATTTTGTCGCCACTTCGGGAGTCGAAGAGCCAGGAGAGGAATAACGGAGACCGGACGCGTCGGTGCGTCAGTCCGAGACTTCGCTCGCCGCGCCCGCACCGCTCGTCTCGACCGCGTCCGCGCCGTCCGTCCGCGGAACGAGGCGCGTCGCACACTGCTTGTAGTTCGGTTCCGCGGAGCGCGGGTCGACCGCGGGGAGGGTGAGCCGGTTTGTCGCCGGGTGGTGGATGGAGAGCCAGACGACGCCCGCCGGGACCGCCGGGTCGGTCGCGACGACCGCCGCCGCCGATCCGCGTCGGGTCTCGACGCTCACCCGGTCGCCGTCCGACGCGTCCGCGGGGTTCGCCCGCACCGTCGGCACCGCCGTATCGCCGCCGCGAGAGCGAACACCCGTGTTGTAGCCGTCGCTCTCCCGGCCCGTGGTGAGCGTCAGCGGATACGCGTCGCTCGTCGGCTCGGGGAGGTCGTCGTCGGGCGCGCCCGTCGAGAACTGTGCGTTCTCGCTGACCGTCTCGAACGTCCACCCGTCACCATCGCGATAGCGGTAGGCGACCGACGTCTCCGCATCCGGAGCCGGCCAGCGCACCGCGCCCACGTCGTCGAGTCGCTCGTAGGAGAGCCCCGAACAGTCCGCGGGCGTTCCGGCGGTGAGCGCCGTCATCTCCTCGAAGACCGCCTCGGGTTCCGGGTGGCGATCGAACGTCCCCGAATGCACGCCGTTTGCGACCGTCGCGATGATGTCGAGGTCGGTCCGCACGCCCGCCGGGAGGTCGGTGACGGCGCGCACGCGCGAGACGGCGCGCTCCATGTTCGTCGTCGTCCCCTCACTCTCGCCCCACGTCGCTGCGGGCAGGACGACGTCCGCGTACTCAACCGTCTCCGTGTGGAAGGCGTCCTGTGCGACGAGGAAGACGTCGTCCAGCTTCGCCGCCGCGTCGTCGGCGTCCGGGAGCCCCGCTGCCGGGTTCGTCGCCACCGTCCAGAGCACCTCGATCGACTCGCCGACGTCCGCGAACATCCCGACGGGACCCGGCCCGGAGTCGTCCGGGAGACGCTCGACGTCCACACCCCACGCCTCGGCGACGCGAGCGCGGGCGGTCGGGTCGTCGTAGTCGCACATCCCGGGCCATCCGCCCTTCGACGAGCAGACCCGCGTCCCCATCGAGTTCGCCTGGCCGGTCAGCGAGAAGGGGCCCGTCCCCTCGCCAAGATTCCCGGTGGCGAGACAGAGGTCGATCAGCGCGCCCGCCGTCGCCGTCCCGCGCGTGCTCTGATTGACGCCCATACCCCAGTAGAGGAGCGTCTTCGCGTCGAGCGCGTCAGCGAGCGCCTCGACGTCGCTTCGCTCGACGCCCGCCGCCTCGCAGGCCGCCTCGACCTCCGGCAGGTCCTCGCACGCCGCCGCGAACCCCTCCGTGTGCGCGTCGACGAACGCCTCGTCGACACGCCCGGTCTCGACGACGTGCGCGAGTACCGCACGGGCGAGCGTCAGATCGGCCCCCGGATCGGGCTGGACGTGTACGTCCGCGGCCTCGGCGCTGTCCGTCTCAACGGGGTCGACGACGATCAGCTCGCCGTCGCGCGCGCTGTCCGTCACCCACCGGAAGAGCACGGGGTGCGCAACGGCTGGGTTCGCTCCCCAGACGACGTGGCTCTCCGCCGCCGGGATGTCCTCGTAACTACACGGCGGCGCGTCGCTCCCGAACGCGTCGTAGTAGGCGGCGACAGCCGATGACATGCAGAGCGTCGTGTTCGCGTCGTAGTGGCGCGTCCCGATCGCGCCGCGTGCAGCCTTCCCAAGAGCGTACGCCGCCTCGTTCGTCTGCTGGCCGCTCCCCAGCACACCGATCGAATCGGGGTCGCGCTCACATGCCGTCCGCATCGCCTCGGTCACTTTCCCGACTGCGACGTCCCACGTCGTCGGGACGAGTTCGCCGTCGCGCCGGACGAGCGGGCGCGTAAGGAACGTCCCATCCGGGTCCGCCGTCTCGCTGACGCCGCGCTGGCAGGCGAGCCCGCGGTTCGTCGGGTGATCCGCGTTCCCGCGGACAGAGTCGACGCCGTTGCCGAGGTCCGCGCCGCGCTGGAGGTGCCCGCACCCGACCGCACACCGCATACACGTCGTCGGCACCCACCCGGTCATCGCCGCCCCCCCGTCGCCCACCCGCCGGCAGTTTCGCCCCTCAGAACAGAAACGATCGTACTCTTATCCATCGTCCTTTGCATAGTGTTTCCCACATAAGAAGATACTCGTTCCCAAACGACCAATTATCACCTTCTCAGTGTTCGTATCGAATACTATGCGGTGAGATCATATCATAAGTCTGTCATAGAGACAGGCTGTCACCCGGCAAATATCTCAAACCAGCGCACGGGCCGGACCTGATCGATCCGTGTCGCGTCTCTTTCACTCCGGCGTCGCGAGATCATCGGGCGCGCCGGCGAGCCCGCAGAGCGCGTCCGCCTCGACGTGGTGGAGGTCACCGGGGACGATCAGCATGTGGAGCGGGTCGCCGAAGTCCGCATCCGCGAGCGCGGCGAGGCGATCGGCACGGACGACCGGGTCGGGACTACCCGCACGCGCGACGACGACGCCGAGCGCGTCGGGGTCCCACGACTCCGCGAGCAGGCCCGCCGCGTAGTCCGCGCTCATGTACTCCTCAAAGTCGGGGTCCGCGCCCTCGGGGCCGCGACCGACCTTGATGTCGAGATAGCAGAGCGTGTGCAACCCCCGGGTGCGGTTGTCCTCGATGGTGTCGATCACCGAGCCCGGGACCACGTCCGCGCCGTGCGCCCACTCGAAGGGGAGCGTTGTCGCCTTTCCGAAACGGTAGTTCTGGAGGCCGGTGAGCGACGAGGCGGCAGATTCGGCGGTCGGCGCGTGGATCACGCGCGTCTCGATGCCGCGCTCGTGTGCGCGCAGGCGGAGATCGACGTGCGTCGTCGAGATCATCGTGTCGCCAGCGGTGAGGAAGACAGCGTCGCCCGACGCGCCGGCATCGAGGATCGGCTCCGGGCGCTGTTCGACGCCCACGCGGTCTCGAACCTCGATCTCGACGTCGTGGGACGCCTCGATGTCGGCGACGTCCGCGCCGACGAGATGGCTCGTGTAGAACTCCGCGAAGACCGCATCGGCATCCGCGTCGGCGATCGCGTCCCGCCCCTCGACGGTGATGGAGGACTCGTCGTAGAGGCCGAGTCCGACGAACGTGAGCATACGTGCGAGTGGGGTCGCGGCGTGGATACGGGTTTCGTTGCGCGGGATCACTGGTACGGCCACGCGGAACGCCAGCCGTAAGGCTGGCGGGCGCGCAGATTGCGTATGCACGCGTCCTGCGTCCGCGTCCCGACCGAAGAGGGCGAAGCGACGCGCCGCCACCTCGCCGACACCGACCTCATCGTCGAGTCCCTCGACATCGTCGTCGAGGACGGCGCGCTCTACATCCCGGTCACAGACCCCGACGCCGTCCCGGAGGAGTACGAGGTCGTCGAGCGTGACGTCCCCGAACGCGAGACGCCCACGTCCCCCGCCGACGTCTTGGGCTTTGAGCCGTCGTACGAGCGCCTCGGCGACGTCGTCATCCTCGACGAGGACGACCCGGCACGCGCCGCGCGGATCGCCGACGCCATCGTCGAGTCGAACGTCCGCGCAGAGACGGTCGTCAACCGCGCCTCGAAAGTGAAAGGCGAGACGCGCGTCCGCGACTGGGACGTGCTCGTGGGTGACAACACGGAGACCGTCCATCGCGAGTACGGCTGCGAGTTCGCCCTCGACATCGCCGAGGTGTACTTCTCGCCGCGCCTCGCCACCGAGCGCCATCGCGTCGTCCAGCAGGTCGACGCGGGCGAGCACGGCTTCGACATGTTCGCGGGCGTCGGCCCGTACGCGATCCCGATGGCGAAAGCCGGCGCGGACGTCGTCGCAGCCGACATCAACGAGGCCGCAATCGACTACCTCCGCGAGAACGCCGAGCGCAACGACGTCGCCGAGCAGATCACCGCGCACTGCGGGGACGTTCGGGAACTCGTCGCCGACTACGAAGGGCGGGCTGATCGACTCGTGATGAACCTCCCCCACACCGCAAACGAGTTCCTCGACACCGCCGTCGCCCTCGCCGGCGAGGAGTGCGTGCTCCACTACTACGACATCCAACACGAGGACAATCGATACGCACCTGGCGAGGCCGCTATCCGCGCTGCCGCCGAATCCAACTACAACGTGACGGTTGAGACGCGCCACACCGTCCGATCGTACGCGCCACACGAGTACAACGTCTGTCTGGACGTCCGACTCACCCGCCGTGACTAGTCGCGGCGTCGCACGGGCGACCCCGACGGCGTGGTGCTGCGGCAATACTGAGCCTCGATTCGCAAGCCTTATTTCTTCCATCCGGCTACGGGAGAGTGAGTACGAGCGCCCGACGCGGGCGACGTGCGCCGGAGTAGCTCAGCTGGCAGAGCGATTCCTTCGTAAGGAATAGGCCGAGGGTTCAAATCCCTCCTCCGGCTTCTTCCGTTCGATCACGAACCGAGGACAGTAGCGCCGACTCATCTTCGTTGTGCCATCCGTGAATCAGTTGCAGGAGTGATGGGTGGTCATCCGGCGACCCGTTCTAGAATCTGTCCACAGCGTGCGAGGGAGCCACGCGTACTATGGGTCTCGGGTGAGTAGCACGTCGTATGCAAGCCGCCGAACTCCTCGTCGAGTGTCTGGAACGGGAGGGGGTTGAGCACGTTTTCGGACTGCCAGGTGAGGAGACCGAAGACCTCCTGTTCGCAATGCGGGACTCCACGGTCGAGTTCGTCCCGTGTCGCCACGAGCAGGGCGCGGCGTTCATGGCGAACGTCCACGGTCGACTCACCGGCGAGGCTGGCGTCTGCCTCTCGACGCTCGGACCCGGGGCGACGAACCTCATGACGGGCGTCGCGGACGCGAACCTCGATAAGGCACCGGTCGTCGCGCTGAGCGCACAGGGTGGCCTGGAGCGCCTGCATAAGGAGAGCCACCAGGCGCTCGACATCGTCGGGCTCTTCGAGCCGATCACGAAGTGGAACACCCGAATCTCCGACCCGGAGATCGTCCACGAGTCGGTGCGCAAGGCGTTCAAGCTCGCGGAGCACGAGAAACCGGGCGCGACGCACCTCGAGCTTCCGGAGGACATCGCCGCGGAGGAGACCGAGGCGACCCCGCTGCCGAACCGGGGGAATGTCCGGCGGCCCGACCCGGACGTCCAGTCCGTCGAACGCGTCCTCGAACTCCTCGACGAGTCGGAGCGCCCGCTCGTCATCGCGGGCAACGGGGCGGTTCGGACACGGGCGGCGCGCGAACTGCGGAACTTCGTGGACGAGACGGAAATCCCGGTCGTCTCGACGTACATGGGGAAGGGCGCGGTGAGCGATGCGGACGCACACTCGCTGATGACGCTCGACTCGGGCGACGATGCGGAGGCCTCCTCGGCCATCGCGTCCGCGGACCTCGTCGTCACGGTGGGGTACGATATCGCCGAACACGACCCCGCGGGGTGGAATCCGAGCGCGGAGACGACCATCGTGCACGTCGACTCGGAGCCCGCGGAGGTGTACGAACACTACAACCCGGACATTGAGGTCGTCGCCGACCCGGGCGCGACGCTACGCGCTCTCACGAGCGCCTGCCCGGACATCGACGCGAATTACGACGACGCGTGGTACGCCGACCTCCGCGCGGATATCGTCGAGGACGTCTCGGCGCGCGGGAGTGTCGACGACGACGTGACGGTTCGCGGGGCGCTCCCGTACCTCCGCGACGCCCTCGCGGACGACGACGTACTCGTCTCCGATGTCGGGAGCCATAAAATGGCGATCGCGCAGAACTACCCGACGTACGAGTCCAACACATGCATCATTTCGAACGGCCTCGCGTCGATGGGGATCGCGGTGCCGGGCGCGCTCGCGGCCGACCTCGCGGTCGATTCGAACGTCGTCGCGGTGACGGGTGACGGTGGCTTCCTGATGAACGCCGCGGAGCTGGAGACGGCGAACCGACTCGGCTGCGGGTTTACCGTCGTGCTCTTCGTGGACGACGACTACGGTCTCATCAGCGAGAAGCAGGAGGCCGATCGCGGCGAGCACTTCGGCACGGAGCTCGACAACCCCGAGTTCGGCGCGTTCTGCGAGAGCTTCGGCGCAGAGCATTATCGACCGGAGAGCTGGGACGAGATCGACGCGGCGTTCGCGGACGCGACGGCGAGCGGCGACCTGAGCGTCGTCGAGGTCCGACTGGACTAGGGCGAGGCGGGAGGACGAGGTGAGGAGACGGGACACCGAGATGGGAGACGGAACACCGAGATGGGAGACGGAACACCGAGATGAGGAGACGGGACACCGAGGTGAGGAGAGCGAAGTGAGACATCCGGCGCGCCCCCGGACCGACCCGTAGCTACAACTGTCGGGCGGCCGTTGTCTCGCGCATGGAACGCGTGAACCCGGCGACGGGCGAGGCGCTCGAATCGATGGAGTCGGACGGCGAGACGGGTATCGAGGACGCGCTCGCGACGTCCGAGGAGGCGTTCGAGTCGTGGCGTGACGTGCCGCTCGGCGAGCGGGAGGAGCTGCTCGCGAACGCGGCGGACGTACTCCGGGAGAACAGCGAGGAGTACGCAGAGGTGATGACGGAGGAGATGGGCAAGCCGATTGCGGCGGCGCGCTCCGAGGTCGAGAAGTGCGCGTGGGTCTGTGAGTATTACGCCGAACACGCGAGCGAACACCTCCAAGACGAGCGAATCGGGACCGAGCCAGGCGTGGACTCCTTCGTCTCCTACGAGCCGCTCGGCCCGATCCTCGCCGTGATGCCGTGGAACTTCCCGTTCTGGCAGGTGTTCCGCTTCGCCGCGCCGCACCTCACGTCGGGGAACGTCGGCCTCCTGAAACACGCCTCGAACGTCCCGGGCTGTGCCGAGGCCATCGAGGAGGTGTTCCACGAGGCCGGCTACCCCGACGGCGTCTTCCAGACGCTCCTCGTCGGCTCCGACGCCGTCGACGACATCATCGAGGACGATCGCCTGAAGGCTGTGACGCTCACCGGGAGTGAACCCGCGGGGCGTGCCGTTGCGGAGACCGCCGGCGCGCAGATCAAGAAGACCGTCCTCGAGCTCGGCGGGAGCGACCCGTTCGTCGTCCTCGACGACGCGGACGTCGAGGCGGCGGCCGCGACCGGTGCGCGCGCCCGCACCATCAACTCCGGGCAGTCCTGCATCGCGGCGAAGCGCTTCATCGTCGTCGAGGACGTCTACGACGAGTTCGTGGAGGCGTTCGTCGAGGAGATGAACGCTCTCACCGTCGGCGACCCGCGCGACGACGTCGACCTCGGCCCGCAGGCCCGCGAGGACCTGCTGGCCGACCTCCACGACCAGGTCGAGCGGAGTGTCGAGGCCGGCGCGACGGTCGAGCTCGGCGGCGAACCCCTCGATCGGGACGGCTTCTTCTATCCACCGACGGTGCTGACGGACGTCCCGCGAGACGCGGCGGTCGCGACGGAGGAGGTCTTCGGGCCGGTCGCGCCGATCTTCGAGGTCGCGGGCGAGGCTGAGGCGATCGCGCTCACGAATGACACCGACCTCGGGTTGGGTGGATCCGTCTGGACCGAGGGCCGCGAGCGCGGGAAACGCGTGGCTCGGGAGATCGAGAGCGGCGCGGTGTTCGTGAACGAACTCACGAAATCCGACCCGCGTCTACCGTTCGGCGGGATCGGTGACTCCGGCTACGGACGCGAGCTCGGCGAGATGGGGATCCACGAATTCGTGAACCGCAAGACTGTCTGGGTGCAGGACGCCGAGATGCCGGAGGACGAACCCGCTGGGGAGTAACGAGATCCGGGGGATCTCGGGGAAACGTGAGCGGCACAAGCCGCGGGTAGCGCGGTTCCGAGCGGTAGCGAGGAACCGCAGTAAGGCGAGCGCGAGCGAAGCGACGTCCTCGCGGCACACCCGCTCATCGTCGTTCGCTCGCGTGCCCACGGGCTCGGCATCGAAGACGGCAGTGAACGTCGGGACGCCGTTCCCGGTGGCCGAGAACGTCGCAATCACGAAGGTCGTCATACGCGAGGTCAGCGTCGCGGGCGGCATCAAGTGTGGGGCGATGTGCATACCCGAGATGTACGGTTCACGACGGTTGACCGTTACTAGGAGCGTTTTGGAGTGGTGGGGACCGCTCAGTCTCCGTTGGAGCAACTACGGATGACTCCGGGGGTCTCGGCGGCGGGGACATTCCCCCATTCTGTGCCTGCACCCCCACACACCACTGCTGCAAGTGTTTCGACGATCGGAACGGGGGGTGGGGGGATCGGGAGTGAGAGATGAGGGAATTAGGTGTGGAGATAATTAAGAGTGGAACGAGCACTGTGACCAGGCGGGGCGGATCAGCGACCCACCCCCACACACCACTGCTGCAAGTGTTTCACCGATCAACGGGGGTGTGGGAAAGAATGGGTCGGGATGAGTCGAGGTGAGTCCGCGTCCGTGGAGCTAGTCCAGCGAAGAGGGAGAATAATCCGGTCGATATGAAAGAACCCGACCGGTATGGAGACCACGACCGGCATGGGGAATCCGGCCGACACCGGCGACGAACTCCGCTGTACGCCCGGCAAAACGGACGAAACAAACGCAACACCTGCAACAGTTGCATCGGTGGGTTTTAGCCCACCGGGTGATTCCGTCGGGGTATGACGGTGTTCGAGCGGACCCACGCCATCTTCGACGACGAAGACGTGCTCCGCGATGACTACCAACCGGAGCGGATCGAGGAGCGCGACGAGGAGTTAGAGGAGTACAAAGCGTACTTCCAGCCGGTGATCAACGGCAAACAGCCGCGGAACATCTTTCTCTACGGGAAGACCGGCGTCGGGAAGACGGTCGCCACGAAATACCTCCTCTCGCACCTCGAACGCGACGCCGAGCGCTACGACGACCTCGACGTCACGACGGTCTATCTCAACTGCGAACACCTCACCTCCTCCTACCGCGTCGCCGTCAACCTCGTGAACGAACTCCGCGACGACGGCGAGCAGATCTCGACGACCGGATATCCCCGTGACGCCGTCTACGATATGCTCTGGGAGGAGTTGGAGACGGTCGGCGGGACGATCCTCGTCGTCCTCGACGAGATCGACTACATCGGCGACGACGACAGCCTCCTCTACCAGATCCCGCGGGCGCGCTCGAACGAGAACCTTCACGACGCAAAAGTCGGCATCATCGGCATCTCGAACGACTTCAAGTTCCGCGAGCAACTCGATCCGCGAGTCGAGGATACCCTCTGCGAGCGCGAGATCCATTTCCCGCCGTACGACGGGAACGAACTCCGGAATATCCTCGAAAAACGCTCGTCGCTCGCGTTCGAGGACGGTGTGCTCTCCGAGGACGTCGTCCCGCTCTGTTCGGCACTCGCCGCCCAGGATCGGGGAAGCGCCCGACAGGCTCTCGATCTCCTCTTCGAGGCTGGCGACCTCGCGCGGCGGAACGGCGACGAGCGCGTCATCGAACACCATGTCCGCAACGCCCGCGCACGCTTGGAGAAGCGACAGATCGAGGAGTCGATGAAGGACCTGACGAGTCACGACCACCTCACGCTCTACACGATCACCGCGCTGACGGTCTTCGGCGAGGAGATGCCAGTTCGTCGACAGACGATCTACGACCGCTACGAGGACGTCGCGACGAGTACCGATCACGATCCGCTCGCGATGCGGAGTCTCCATGCACACCTCTCCGATCTCGTGATGCTCGGCATCCTCGAACGCCACGAGCGCAACGAGGGACGGAGCGGCGGCGCGTACTACGAGTACGAACTCGGCGTCGACCTCGACGCCGTCGTCACCACGCTCGACGGCCTCGCCATCACCGGCAGCCTCAACACCGACCGTCTCCGGGCCGCCGCAGAACGCCAAGGGCTCATCGACTCGTCCTCGCAGTAACGATTCCGCTCCGACCGATCGAAACGTCCCGAAACGCCGGAAAAGACCAGAAACAGCCGTTTCGAGCATCCTTCGTCGTTCTCTCTTTCAGAAGCACGACGGAAGCTAATTCGATATGAATAGCTTTTACGGTAGAGGGAATTATAACTAACACACGTATCGCTAACAGTGTGTATAGCTATCTCTACTACTAGTTCTAGCTAGTAACTAGCTAGAAGAAGAAGAATCGGGACGAACGGACTCGTGGTAGCCAATCGGCGTCTTCACTCTTCATACGCACTCTTGACGGTGTTACAGTCACCTCGTGTTCGTCGCCATCCTACGGAAGCAACCCACTCAGAAATCAGCGAAACACTTGCAGCAGTGGTGTGTGGGGGTGGGGGTTGATCTGTTCCGCTCGGTTCCATCGTTCGGTCACCACCCCACACCGATCCACGAAACACTTGCAGCGGTGGTGTCCCCCCGTCTACCGCGACGGGCCCCACGTCTATCGATCACGACAGCAGAGGCTCCACACCCATCCCACACCTACCCCCATCCCACCTCCTTCACCGAGAACACTTGCAGCGGTGGGGTGTGTGTCCCACCTCCCCCATCCATACCCATCGCGTCACGCGTAGGTCTGACGGGCGAGCGTCGTGCCGTTCGCGGCGCGAACGGTTACGGTGTCACCGCCGTTGTTCCACAGTGCGCTCCCCGCGTTCCAGTAGTAGTGGCCGTTCCCGTCAGTCCCTGTGCCGGTGTGGAGCGTGAGCGACGCGCCGGGGGCGAGCGTCGCCCCAGCGGGGAACGTGTACGTGTGCCCCACGGCGTCGCTCACCTGTACGCCGCCGAAATCGAGTCGGTCGCGGCCCGTGTTTCGCAGAACGACGTACTCGTCGTTCAGGTTCTCGTTGTCGGGGCCCGCGGCGTCGGCGTGGGCGTCGACGTCGATTGATCCCCGCGCGTTCGCCGCACCACCGCTGCCCTCGGTCGTCCCATCGCCATCGTTGCTTGTCGAACCCCTACCGTCAACCCCGAGCGCCGCACACGTCCAGAGGCCCGTGCGGTTCTGGTACGCGGCCGCCTCGAAGCGATGGAAGGCGGTATTCCGCGAGAAGTCGCTCGCGTCGTAGACGCGCGCGAGACCGTGCTCGACGAGCGCCGCATTGTGGTTCGTCCCGTTGACGTAGACGTACGCGAGCAGTCGACCGTAGTACCCTCGCCGATCGGTGTTCGGGTCGAACGCGAGCGTGACGTCCGCGCCCGCGAGGCGTGCCGCCGTGTAGTCGCTCGCGTTGTGCCCCCATCCGCGGAGGCAGTCACGTCCGGCGCTCGTGGTGGGGACGCCGCGGAACTCCCCCGGCGTGTTCGCGACCCACACTTCTGGGGTGTCGACGCCGACCAATCTGATCGTCTCCTCGGTCCCGTTCGCAAGCCTGACATCGACGGTGTCGCCGTCCGCGATGTCGACGACGGTGGCATTCAGCGTCGTCGCGAACGCGGATGCGCCACCCGCGTCGGTCATCGTATCCCCGGTGGCGTTCACACTCGCGTTCGTCACTCCGCCCGCACCGCCAGTGAGTGCCGTCGTCGTATCCGTCTCGTCCGTTCCGCCCATCCCGCCCGTGGCGCACCCGGCAAGCACGCAGAGGACGCAGAGGAGGAGTATGATTCCGGTGTGGCGTCTCACGCCTGTCGTTTCGGGCTTCGACCCTTAACAACCCTAGCCCGGTCAGTCCGGCGACGTCACCGTCGCCCCGCCAAGCGCGTCGGTGACGGCTGCTCGGATCGCCGCGGACTCGACTTCCTCGACGACGACGGTCTCATCGGCGGTGGCTGCGAGGCGCTCGTTCACACCGGCGTCGCGCGCATCGGTGGGGACGATCACGACGTCCGCGTCGCGGCAGTACCCCGCAGCCTGCTCTCGTGCGTCGTCGTCCACGGGGCCGAAGGGCGGCGTCGTCACCGCGTGGCAGTCGAGTCGGCGCGCGGCCTCGTGATCCATGCTTCCCGCGACGACCGGGCCGACGGTGACATGGTAGCCGGCCTCGGCGAGCGGTTCAAGCAGGCCGACGGCGGCGTCGCCGGCACCCAGGACGTGCGTGTGCGCGTCGGCGTCGTCGGCGTGCGTGAGCGGCGTAACGGCGGGCGTACCAGTTACGGGGTCGGTTCCGATGGCGGCTGTCGCGTCGAAGGCGTCGCGGAGCGTAGCGCGCGTCACCACTTCGCCGGGCGGGCCAGCGGCGTGGACGCGTCCGTCCGAGATCACGACAAGGCGATCACAGTAGCGCGCGGCGAGTGCGAGATCGTGGATCGCGGCGACGGCGCGTCGGCCCTCGTTGATGAGCCCACGTACCAGATCGAGCGTGCGGATCTGGTGGTTGACGTCGAGGCCGGCGGTCGGTTCGTCGAGCAGCGTTACGGGTGTATCCTGCGCGAGCGCGCGAGCGAGGAGGACGCGCCGGCGCTCGCCACCGCTGATCGCGGTGACCGGCCGGTCCGCGAGATTGGTGAGCTCGCACCGCTCAAGCGCTGCCTCAACGTGCGTCGCGCCGTCCGCGTCGTCGGCGGGACGGACCCGCGAGCGGTAGGGATGTCGCCCCATCGCGACGACGTCGCGGACGGCGAAGTCGAAGGAGAACGAACTCGACTGAGGGACGACGGCGACGCGGCGGCTCGCGGCCTTCGAGGCGAGCGCGTGGATATCGTCGCCGTCGATACGAACCGTCCCCGCGTCGGGTGTGAGGTAGCCCGCGAGCGTCCGCAGGAGGGTAGTCTTGCCCGCGCCGTTCGGGCCGACGAGGCCGACGAGCTCGCCCGACTCGACGGTGAGCGAGACGCCATCAAGGATGTCGGTGCCGCCGAGGGAAACGGAGAGGTCGTTCGCGTCCATTTAGAGTTCGTGCACCTCGCGTTTGCGGAGGAGGTAGAGGAAGAAGGGCGCGCCGACGAACGCGGTAGCGACGCCGACCGGGAGGCTGGTAGCTCCGAGACGCGTGGCCGTGTCGACGGCGACGAGGAAGACGCCGCCGGCGAGCGCGCTCGTCGGGAGGAGGATGCGGTGGTCGGGACCGACGAGGAGGCGCATGACGTGCGGGACGACGAGGCCGACGAAGCCGATGATCCCGACGAACGCGACGCACGCCGCGGTGACGAGCGCCGAGACGGCAAGGAGGACACGCTTGGTGCGCTCGACTTCGATTCCGAGCGCGTGGGCGTCCTCCTCGGAGAGCAGGAGGACGTTCAGATCGCGCGCGTACGCGAGCAGAATCACAATCCCGACGAGGACGACAGGGAGCGCGATCGCGACCTCGTTCCACATCGTGTTTCGGAGACTCCCCATCAGCCAGATGATCGCTTCGCGGAGGCTGTGGTCGTCGGTACGGACGAGGAGGAAGCTGACGACCGCGCCGAGGAACGTCTGGACGGCGACGCCGGCGAGGAGGAGGGTTGCGACCGGCGTCCGACCGTTTTCAGTGGCGATGGCGTAGACGCCGAAGGCGGCGATCAACGCCCCGCAGAACGCGGCGAACGGGAGGCCGAGTGGGAGCGCGACGCCGGCGGCGATGACGATCACCGCGCCCGCGGCCGCGCCGGAGGAGACGCCGATGATCGCGGGGTCGGCCATCGGGTTGCGAAAGAACCCCTGCATCACGGTCCCCGCGCTGGCGAGGCCGGCACCGACGACGGCCCCGAGGGCGACGCGCGGCATGCGGAGGGTCGTGACGACGAAGGGATACGGGTAGGGGACGCTGACGCCGGTCGAAACGCCGAGTGCGTTCAGAACGCTTGCGACGACGAGCCGCGGCGGGATGTCGATGGTTCCCATCGCGGCCCCAACGACGCAGACGACGACGAGCAGGACGGCGAGCGTGCTCGTCCACGCCGCGACGCGGAGCCGACCCGTGGGCATCGGGCACAAGTCCGGTTGCAGTAGGTAAATACTTATTGAACAGGCGGTGACGGGGAGACGTGAAACGACAGCTGTGCCTCGTCGCACTCGTCCTCGTCGCCACGCTCGCCGGGCCGACCGGCGGCGCGCTCGCGACGACAACGGACGACACGCCGTCGGCGATCGACGTGCCGACGGCCGCGACGAACAATACGACGGACGATACGAATACGACTGATACGAACACGACCGATACTAACACGACCGACACCAATACGACCGATACTAACACGACCGACACCAACACGACCGACACCAATACGACCGATACTAACACGACCGACACCAATACGACCGATACTAACACGACCGATACCAACACGACCGACACCAACACCACGTACTCGACCGTCCCCTCAACGTGCACGTACCCGTTTACCTCGACGGACGCAACGGGGACGAGCGTTACCGTTGAGGGCGCACCCGAGCGAATCGTCGTCGTCGGTGGGAGCGCCACGCAGACGCTCTGGGAGATTGGGGCGCAGGAGCGCGTCGTCGGCCTCTGGGACTCCTCGTACACTGCGTATCTCGACAACGCGAGCGCGAAACCAAACGTCGCGAACTCGTTCGGGTACGCCGAAGTTCCGGCCGTCCTTAATCAGTCGCCCGATATGGTGTTGCTCGCCAATATCCAGCATAACAAGACTGCACAGCGACTCCGACAGGCCGGCATCACCACCTACAAGTTCGAGGCTGCATCGAGCATTGAGGACATCTACGCGAAAACGCGGCTGACTGGCCACCTCGTCGGGAACTGCACGGGTGCGGAGAACACGGTGAGCTGGATGCAGGATCGGCTCAACACAGTTGAGGAGGTCCGTGAGCGCGCCGACAGCACGCCGACGATGTTCTACCCGATGGCGGGAAGTTACACCGCCGGGTCGGGGACGTTCGTCTCGGACGTGATGCGCCTCGGTGGCGCACATAACGTCGCGCTCGACGCGGGTATCACGGGCTACAAACCGTATAGCGAGGGGTTCATACTCAAGCAGTCGCCGGAATGGCTCCTCGCCACGTACTCGCTGCCGGAGCACGGTGAGGCACAGAACCTCCTCCCGAAGACCCAGGAGATCAACCAGACCGAAGCCTACCGCGAGGACCGCGTCGTCGCGGTGAATGCGAACTACGTGAGTCAGCCCGCACCGCGCGTCGTCTACGCCATCGAGGAGATCGCACAGATCGTTCACCCGGATGCGTGGGCGGCCGTCCATGGGCGTTCAGACCCAATCGACGATGATGACGATAACGACGTCGACTGGGCGGACCTCCAAGACGACGGTTCGAGTGACGCAGCGACGAACGAAACGGCGATGACCAACGAGACCGCGGCGAACGCGAGTGCGGGCTCGGCCGTGACGCTCGTGCGCGAGAACGGGAGCGTCACCGCGACCGTTCGTAACGCCACGGGGACCGTCTCCTTCGACCTCACGAAGGTCACGGGTGCGAACGCGAGCGCGAACGTGAGTGCGAACCTGACAGCAGCGAACGCGAGCCTGAATGCGACGGCGGCGAACGCCAGCACGAACGCGACGACGCTTACAGGTGCGAACGTCTCGCTACGTGCGGGCACGAACGCGAGCGAGCTGACGTTCACCGCGAGCGATCCGACTACGGCGGTGCCCACCGGTGCGGCCGCACTCGATGAGGCGACTCCGATGCGGTACTTCAGCGCGAACGTCTCCGGCGTCGATGCGGACGCCATCGCCACTGCGACGCTCCGGTTCCACATCGCACCCGCTGACCTCCCGAACGGCACCGAGCCGGCGGACGTCGCCCTCTATCGCTACCACAACGCCTCGTGGAACTCGCTCCCGACCGAGCACCTGAACGGGAGCGCGTACGCCGCGACGACGCCCGGTTTCTCCGCGTTCGCGATCGGCGCGTCGAACGAAACGGCCGCGCAGAACGCGACCTCGACGACCGGCGCTGAAAACACGACAGGTACGTCGACGGTGTCGCTGAACGTCACGTCGACGACCGCAACGAACGCGACTACGACGGCGAACACGACGACAACGACCGCGACGAGCACATCGTCGGGCTCCTCGCCCGGCTTCGGGCCCACGGTCGCTGTGCTGGCGCTCTCACTCGTCGCGTTCCTGCTGCGGCGGCGCTGAGGGCCCCCGCGCCTCCGACACGCTTTACCCACGGCGTCGACTAGCCGGCGTATGGTCGAGAACGTCATCTGGCCGGCGTACTTCGACGCGACGCTCTCACGTCGCGAAGGCCGGCGCGTCCCGCGCTCGCTCGCCGTCGACGATCCGACGGTGGACGAGATCGCGCAGGCCGTCGGGCAGGTCGGCTACGATGCAGTGATCGAACGCGAGAAGGCCTATCCGCGGCAAGGATGGACGGAGTCGGGTCGCGTCCTCGTGAAGGACGCCGACGACGCCGGGAAGTCCGACCTCCTGCAGGCCATCGGCGCGTACGTCGCCACCCTCCGCGAATGAAGCGCGCGGGCGACGTCGTCCGGAGCGCGCAGGGGCTCGCCATCGTCCGCTGTCCCGACGACGACCACCCCGACATCGGCGCGGAAGTCGTGGACGAACGCCTCACCGACGTTGGGCGCGTCGTCGACGTCTTCGGGCCGGTCTCGAAGCCATACCTCGCGGTGACGCCGGACGACGCGACGCCCGCCGAGCTCCTCGGCGCGAAGCTCTACGTCCGATAGAGCGCAGATTCTTTCCCGACGGCGGTCCGTATCCGCGCATGTGAGCGACTGTGTCTTCTGCGAGATCGTTGCCGGTGAGCAGTCCGCACACCACCTCTACGAGGACGATCGGACACTCGCGTTCCTCGATACCGCGCCCGCCACCGAGGGCCACGCGCTCGTCGTCCCGAAAACCCACCACGAGACGCTGACGGACATGCCGGGTGACCTCGCGAGCGCCGTCTTCTGGACGGCCCAGCGGGTCGCGCGCGGCGTCGAGGACGCCATCGAACCCGATGGCGTGAGTGTCGTGCAGTCGAACGGTGCGGCGGCCGGACAGGAAATCGCGCACGCGCACGTCCACGTCGTCCCGCGTTACGAGGACGACGACGTGACGCTCGCGTGGCCCGACGACGCCGAAGTGGACGCGGAGACAGCGCGTCGTCTCCGCGAGCACGTCTGACCCGAAAGGGCGAAGGACCGTCCGCGGGTCGTCGCGGGTATGAACCAGCGACAGGGCGTGCTCGCCGCCTGCGGGGGGATCTTCGCCACCTTCCTCGCGATCCAACTCGGCGCGCTCGCGCTCGTCCGGCCGTTCAAGGCCGCGGGCTACCAGACCGTGCAGGATCCACAGAACCCGATCAACAGCGTGCTCTACGTCGGCGTCCTGCTCGTCGCGACGGCCGCGATCCTCGTCGCGCTGAAGTACGGCGGCAAACGCGTCCTCCGGGCGTTCATCGTCCTCACGGGCGCGATGATCACCGTCTACGTCGCCGGTGTCCTCCCCGGCGTGATCGTCGGGGGCCCGGACGGCGTGAACGTCCTCCCGTGGCTCGCCGCCGCCGTCCTCGTCGTCGCCCTCTACGTCTACCCCGAGTGGTGGGTAATCGACCTCGCGGGGGTCGTCATGGGCGCGGGCGCGGCCGCCCTCTTCGGCATCAGCTTCGGCGTGCTCCCCGCCATCGTCCTCCTCGGCGCGCTCGCCGTCTACGACGCCATCAGCGTCTACGGCACTGAACACATGCTCACGCTCGCCTCCGGCGTCGTCGAGCTCAAAGTCCCGGTACTGCTCGTCTACCCCACGGTCCGGGGCTACTCCTTCCGCGAGCGCGCCGCGGCAGTCGCCGAGCGCGATGACGAGACGGACGACGAAGCGGGAGAAGACGACGGCGAGACGGACGACGTCGAATCGACCGATCACGAGGGCGAGGCCGAAACGCACGGCGAGGAGGGCCGCGACAGCATCATGATCGGTCTCGGCGACGCCGTGATGCCGACGGTGATGGTCGCCTCCGCCGCCTTCTTCGTTACGGACGTCCCGAGTATCGGCGGCGTCCCGATCCCCGCTGCGACCGCGATCGTCGGGACGATGCTCGGGCTTCTGATCCTCCTCCGCATGGTCCTGCAGGGCCGCGCGCATGCCGGCCTCCCGCTCCTCAACGGCGGCGCGATCCTGGGGTATCTCGTCGGCGCACTCGCCGCCGGCCTCTCCGTGATGTCGGCGCTCGGCCTCGGCCCGTACCTCTAGCTCCGCGGCCGACCGATTCCGTGGAGCCCGTCAGCGGCGGAGATGTACACCGCACCGTCGACGGGCGTGACGCCGTCGATACCGCGGACGACCGTGTCACCGATGTTCGCTGATCCTGTTCCGTACCACCAGCGTTGCCGCCCATCCGCGACGTCGAACGCCCGGAGCGTGTCCCGGTCCACGGCGTAGAGCGTTCCACCGCGACGTCCCACCGGACGGCCCGCCTCCCCGAACTCAGTGACGACGCGCCCGTCAGAGGGATCGAGTGAGACGAGGGGGTCGCCACCGACGTGTACGGCATCACCCGCGACAACGGGCGTACCGACGATGGCGGCATCGCCGAGTGCTCGCCACCGGTCCTCACCCGTCCGGACGTCGACCGCGACGAGACCGGCGGCGTCGTCGACGACGAACACCGTTTCGTTCGACACGACCGGCGTGCTCCCTCTAACGTCCGAGAGCGCGCGATGCCATCGCGTCTCGGCGGTGCGTGTCTCGATCGCGTGTATGCCGTCTTCGCCCGTGAGGTAGACCGTATCGCCGGAAACGGCGACCGGCGAGCCGGCTTCTCCCGTGGTCTCGTGTCGCCAGCGCGTCGCACCCGTCTCGGCGTCGAGTGCGCGGAGATGGGCGTCAGTGTTCTCGTCGCCGCGGGTGCGAACGTAGACGACCCCGCCGGCGACCGTCGGTGGTGCCCGCACTCCCGGCATCTCGGGCCCGCGCCACCGGATCGCATCACCCGCGACGTCGAATCGGTATGCCCGCTCCGCGTCCGTTCCGTAGACACCGCCGTCGACAACCGTCGGCGGGCTATTCGTGCCGGTGACGGCGAGCGAAACGTGGCCGGTTTCTGCGGCTGTCCCCGAATCGCGCCGTGTGAGCCCCGTCCGCGATGTATCGGTGTGCCAGTTGTAGAGCGCGCCGTTCGCGACGGCAGGCACGTCGCCCGCGTCGAGTATCCAGTACGTCTCGATATCGGGCAGACCCGTCCCGTCCGCGACGACGGCGGCGTTCGTGGCGTCGTACCGATGACTCGGCCACGTCCCGGCGGCCTCGAGGGCAGGCGAACCGGGGGGTTCGGCCGATACACCCGTGTCCGTTCGGCTGCCACCGCCGCCGCAACCGGCGAGAGTCGCAGCGAGGCCGGTACCGAGCGCTTGGAGGGCGCGGCGTCGCGTTCGGGGGTGTGTCACGTATTTGCGTGCATTTGGCGCGACCAAGTGTCTTCGGGTGCTCGAACACCGGCACCGAGTCTATCGCGTCGGTCCGAAGCCGTGGAACCCGTCCGCCGCGTTGACGTACACCGCGCCGTCGACGGGCGTGACACCACCGATCGACTGCGAGATCACGTCCGTCACCTGCACTCGCTCCGTCTCGTACGACCACAGTTCGCCGTCGCCGTTGACGTCGATCGCCCGGAGCGTCCCGCGGTCGGCCGCGTAGACGACGTCGCCGGCGAGCGCCGCCGGCGTGCCACCGCCGCCGAGGCGCGACACAATCGACCCGTCCGCGGGATCGAGCGCCGCAACCCCGGACTCGGTGCCGACGTAGAGCGCGTCGGCGGTAGCGACCGGCGCTGTCGGGAGCGCGTTCCGCCACCGAACGTCGCCACTCGCGGCGTCTACCGCGACGAGCGAGTCATCATTCTCGCCACCGAGCGCGTACACCGCCCCATGCGCCGCGACCGGCGTCGACCACGACTCGGAGACTGCGGGCTGGTGAAAGACGCGCTCCCCGCTCGTGGCATCCACGGCATGGAGGCCGTCGCGCGCCGCGACGTACACCGTGCCGTCCGCGATCGCGGGCGTCCCCTTCGTCTCCGCGGCGGTGTCGTAGCGCCAGCGCTCCTCCCCGCTCGCCGCGTCGAACGCGCGGAGGTGTGCGGGCACGTCCTCGAACCCGCCGCTGTTGACGTAGACGACGCCGTCCGCGACGGCCGGCGGACACTGAACCCCGTCCATCTTCGGGCCGCGCCATAGTACCTCGTCTCGTTCGGCGGCGAGACAGAACACCTCGATGAAGGTCGAGACGTACACACGATCGTCCGCGACGACTGGCGGACCGTTTACGCCGTACTGGACGAGCGACGTGCGCGACGACACGGCCATCGTCGCCGGATCGCGCCGTGTCAGGTCGGTGTGGTCCTGGTCTCGCCGATAGGTGTTGTAGAGGGTTCCGCCGTCGACGACCGGTGTGTATCCGGCGTCGAGTCGCCAGTACTGCTCGCCGTCACGTAGACCCGCACCGTCCGGGTTCGTGGCGGTATTCGCGGCGTCGAAGCGGGGCTGTGGCCACACCCCGGCGGGCGAGAGTGCGGGCTGGCCAGGCGGCTCCGTCGTCTCGCGCTCGTCGATGCCCGCGCCGGTGCCGCGAGGGGTCGTCTCACCACCGATTCCGCCGTCCACACAACCGGCGAGGGCCGCGACGAAACCGGTGCCGATCGCCTGGAGGGCGCGGCGTCGTGTTCGGGGACGTGTCACATGGCTCGATTCACTTGGGTTCGGTAAATGTCTTCGGTGGCGAGGCGCGGAACCAAAGGGTGTATGACCGCTTCGGTGCGTGGGTCGGCGTAATGACGCACGCGAACCGCACCGAGTTCGGGGTGGGCGGGCGTGTCTAACGCCGTCGATACCGGCCCGGACGCGACGACTGCGCGACGGACTGCCGCGGACGCCGAGCGCGTCGTCGTAAAGGCGGGAACGAACTCGCTCACCGACGACGAGTCGAACCTCGACGACGACAAACTCGACAAGCTCGTCGACGACATCGCCGCGCTCCGCGCACGCGGGAAGGAAGTCCTCCTCGTCTCCTCGGGCGCGGTCGGGGCGGGGATCGGGCTGCTCGACCTCGACGAGGACCGCGAGACGGTTGAGGAGTCCCAGGCGCTCTCGACCGTCGGGCAGGGCCGGCTGATGCATCGCTACACGGAGAGCTTCGGGCGCTACGACACGCAGGTCGCCCAGCTCCTCCTCACCCAACACGACCTGGAGGACCCCGAGCGCTACACGAACCTCCAGAACACGATCGAGACGCTCTTCGAGTGGGGCGTCGTCCCGATCGTGAACGAGAACGACGCCGTCACCACCGCCGAGATCCGTATCGGCGACAACGACATGCTCTCCTCGTCGCTCGCCGTCGGCATCGACGTCGACCTGCTCGTCACGCTCACGGACGTCGGCGGCGTCTACACCGGCAATCCGAAGCACGACGCCGAGGCTGAACGCGTCGAGGCAGTTGGCGAGAACTACGACGAGATCCAGGGTCTCGTCGACGAGACGGCGACCGGCGCGTTCGGCGGCATCCAGACGAAAGTCCAGGGCGCGCGCAAGGTCGCCGAACACGGCTCGCCCGCGATCATCGCGGCCTCGGACGCACCGGACGTCCTCGAACGCGTCGCTCGCGGCGAACCCGTGGGAACGATATTCCTCCCGGTCAACGGTGACGACGATGAGTGAACCATCCACCGAGACGAAGGTTGAGACGGCCGAAGCGGCCGCGCTCGACCTCGCGAACGTCAGCGACGATGATCGAAGCGGAGCGCTCCACGCCGTCGCGGACGCTATCGAGGACGCCGAGGCGAAGATCCTCGCGGCGAACGAGAAAGACGTCGCCGCTGCCGAGGAGAAGCTCGCCGCGGGCGACTACACGCAGTCGTTCGTCGATCGGCTGACGCTCGACGCCGCGAAAGTCGAGAGCATCGCGGAGATGGTGCGCAGCGTCGCCGAACAGGACGATCCCCTCGGTGAGACCCTCGAAGCGCGACGCCTCGACGAGGCCCTCGAACTCTACAAGGTCGGCGTCCCGATCGGCGTCGTCGCCACCGTCTTCGAGTCCCGGCCGGACGCGCTCGTCCAGATCGCGGCGCTCGCACTCAAATCCGGCAACGCCGTCATCCTCAAGGGCGGTAGCGAGGCGACGCACTCCAATCGCGTCCTCTACGAGCTGATCCGTGAGGCGACCGCCGACATGCCCGACGGCTGGGCGCAGCTCATAGAGGCCCGCGAGGACGTCGACACCCTCCTCGGGATGGACGAGTCGGTCGACCTCGTGATGCCGCGCGGGAGTTCGGCGTTCGTCCAGTACGTCCAGGACAACACGAAGATCCCCGTCCTCGGGCACACGGAGGGCGTCTGCCACGTCTACGTCGATTCGGTGGCCGACCTCGATATGGCCGCGGACGTCGCTCTCGACGCGAAGGTCCAGTATCCCGCGGTGTGCAACGCCGTCGAGACCCTGCTCGTCCACGAGTCGGTCGCCGCCGACTTCCTCCCCGGGATGCTCGCGCGCTACGCCGACGCCGGCGTCGAACTCCGCGGGGATGAGCGCACACGGGAGATCGCCGCTGACGCGGACGACGCCACCGACGTCGCGCCCGCCAGCGAAGCCGACTGGACGCAGGAGTACGGCGACCTCGTGCTCGCCGTGAAGGTCGTCGACTCGCTCGACGACGCCGTCGCGCACATCAACACGAACGGCTCGAAGCACACCGAGTCGATCCTGACGGACGACGCGGATCGCGCCGGCGACTTCATGCGCCGGATCGACGCCGCATCCGTCTTCCACAACGCCTCGACGCGCTTCGCGGACGGCTATCGCTACGGCCTCGGCGCGGAGGTCGGCATCAGTACGGGCAAGATCCACGCCCGCGGTCCCGTCGGTCTCGATGGCCTCACGACGTACAAATACTACTTGGAGGGCGACGGCCAGCGCGTCGCCTCCTACGCCGGCGAGAACCCGAAGCCGTTCCTCCACGAGGAGTTCGAGGGGGAGTGGGTGCCTGGGCACCTCGCCTCAACGCGCTAGCGACGACGCGGAACGAGCGAACGCCTCACTCCTCCGACTGTTCCTCGCCATTCGCGCCGACGCCCTCCAGTCCGAGCGTCTTGGCGAGTCGTGCAGTCACGACGGTTTCGACGAGGTCGCAGAGCACCTCGCTGTCGGCCGCGTCGTCGGCGAAGAGCCCGAGCGGGATCTCGCCGCCCGCCATCTCGCGGTGGCCGCCAGCGTTCCCCACGTCGGCGAAGGCCTCGGAGAGCGCGTCGCCGACGTGGACGCGAGAGTCCGTCGAGCGCGCGCTGAGTTGAACGGTGTCCTCGACGATGCCGAACACGATCGCGGTCTCGACGCCCTCCAACGTGGCGAGATAGTCGGCGGCCTGCGGGAGGGCGTCGCGCTCGCTCGTCCGGCCGACGTTCGAGAGGAGCGTCGAGCCGTGGATCGTGCGGTGCTCGATCGAGGTGGCGATGGCGTCGGCGGTCGCACCGCTGACGGCCGGCGAGGCGAGTTGGCGCAGGAGGTCGCCGTCAGTCGATTCATGGAGGAATCCGGCGGCGTCGTATTCGGCGCGCGTCACGCCCCGGAGAAAGCCTAGCGTCTCGCGGCGGATGGCGAACAGCAGTGCGGTGGCGAGCGTCGCGTCGAGTTCCACGTCGAGGTCGCGGACGTACTCGGTGAGGATCGTCGCCGTCGCGCCGACGTCCTCGCGGTGGTCGACGAAGCGCGCGTCGAGCGACTCGTGTGGATGATGGTCGATCACGATGTCGACCGGTGTGCCCTCGGGGACGCGGTTGTTCGCGCCCGGAACACCATGATCGACGAACGCGAGCAGCGACCCCTCACTCCGGTTCTGGACGGTTTCGGGGTCGAGCGCTTCGAGGTCGACGTCGAGGAGGTTGACGAACGCGCGGTTCTGCTGGTGGGAGATCTCGCCGCTGTAGAGGATACGTCGCTCGTCGACGCCGGCGCTCGCGGCGAGACGTCCGAGTGCGAGCGCGCTCGCGAGGCAGTCCGGGTCGGGGTTGTTGTGACAGACGATCGTGAGCTCCGTCCCCTCGGCGAGCAGGTCGCGGAGGTCGGCGGCGGTCATACGGGCCGGTTCGCGGCCGGGACGGATAGTGATGGGTGGCCGTCGCACCACACGCGACCCAGGACGTCTCCCTCAGCGGACGATGAGGGACCGTTCGATCGCCGACCGGGTTCGTTCCACGCGCTCGCTCTCGCGGGCGAGTGCCGACAGGACCGGATAGGTCGTCGCCGTCTCGCCGTAGACGTACTTCTCGAAACTCGGCGCGTCGAGCGCCGAGGGAACCCGACGATCCGGGCGGAGGTCACCGCTCTGCCGGCGCTCCGCGAGTGACTCGCAGCGCGCCGCGAGGTCGTCGAGGTCGTCCTGGAGACGGCGGAGTTCGTCAGGAGCACACGAGTCGAACGGCCGCGAGTCGATGACCGTCCGCTCCGTCTCGATATCGGCGAGCGCGTCGGCGGCGGCGTCGAGCGCGTTGCGTTCGTCGACGAGCGCGTCCCGGACCGCCACACGGCTCTCCCGTGCATCGCGGGCCGCGGCGACGAGTTGCTGTTGGAGGAACGCGGGGAGGCCGGGTTCGTCGCGGATCGCGGCGGCGAGCGCGGGACCGAACTCCGCTGCGAGGTGCGTTGTGTAGGATTCGCCGTACTCCTCGTCGTAGTGCGGGACGGCCATCACCGTCTCGACGTACGCCTCGCGGACTCGCGAGGCGGCGCGCGCCCCACCGTGCGTCTCACCGAGTGGGCCGGTGTAGGGGTCGCGGGACGCCGACGTCGTCGGGAGCGCGCCGACGCGACGAGAGAACGCTTCGAAAGCGTCACATTCGGCGTCGAGGACGTCGCGTTCGCGTTCGAGGGCTCGCCGTGCGGTTTCGAACCCGTCGCCGATCGGCGTTCGGTCGCCACCCGTTTCGCGTGTGTCTGCGCGTATCGCCATATCCCCGCCGACGGAGGTTGAACAGGTGTAGCTTGCTAGGAGGGGTATAGTGACCTCAATAGCTCGACGGCGCGCCGTATTCAGTATGTGATCGTTTCACTAGTGGAGAGACGCCGCGCTATCGGATCGACGCGAGCGATACAGGTCACGCCCGTCGCGAACTGACGCCACGGTGAGAGCATTCGCGAGAGGACAGCCGGCACGCACGCGGCGAGCGCCCATTAACCACCTCCCGCGCCTAAAGACGGGGTATTCGCTCGTCTCTTTATCACAACTACCATACTCCGGGCCCCCGGAGGTGCCGACAGCAGGTGACTCTTGTGACCGAGAAACGCGAATACACGGGCGACTATCCCGACAAGACGCTGTACATCCCCGGCCCGACCGAAGTCCGCGAGGACGTCATCGACGAGATGGCCCAACCGATGTTCGGCCACCGGATGGACCGGATGACCGACCTCTACACGACCGTCGTCGAGGACACGAAGGAGTTCCTCGGCACCGAGAACGAGCTCATCGTCCTCACGGCGTCCGGGACGGAGTTCATGGAGGCCGCGATCCAAAACCTCGTCGAGAACGATGTCCTCGTGACGACCTGCGGGAGTTTCAGCGAGCGCCAGGCGAACGTCGCCGAGCGCCTCGGGAAGGACGTCGACACCCTCGAGTACGAGTGGGGGAACGCGGTCAAGCCCGAGGACGTCCGCGAGCACCTCGAGGAGAGCGAGACGACCTACGACGTCGTTACGTGCGTGATGAACGAGTCCTCGACGGGCGTGCGCAACCCGATCGAGGAGATCGGCGACGTCGTTTCGGAGTACCCCGAGACGCTCTTCGTCGTCGACGCCGTCTCCGCCCTGGGCGGTGACCTCGTCGAGATCGACGATCACGACATAGACGTCATCTTCACGTCCATCCAGAAGGCGTTCGCGATGCCGCCCGGCCTCGCGGTCTGCGTCGTCAGCGACGACGCCTACGAGCGCGAGGTCGAGTCCGACTCGGCGTCGTGGTACGGCGGCTTCCAGCGCTCGCTCGACTACTACGACCGGAAGGGCCAGACGCATTCGACGCCCGCCATCCCCGTCATGCTCGCCTACCGCAAGCAGATGAAGCACATGCTGGATGAGGGCCACGAGGCCCGCAGCGAGCGCCACCGCGAGATGGCCGAATACACTCGCGAGTGGGCGAACGAGCATTTCGACATGTTCCCCGAGGCGGGCTACGAGTCCCAAACGGTCTCGTGTATCGAGAACACGCAGGGTATCGATGTCGCCGCGACCATCGAGGAAGTCTCCGAACAGTACGACTTCGTCTTCTCGAACGGCTACGGCTCCGCGCTCGGCGAGCAGACGTTCCGCATCGGCCACATGGGCGAACACGACGTCGAGAGTATCCGCGCGCTGACGGACGCCATCGAGGACGTCGCCGACTTGTGAAGACGTGATCGGCTGCGGGCGGGAACGTGTCTCGACCCGTCGCCGTCACTCGGACGGCGACTCCGCCCCGTCGGCGTCCGCCTGCTCCTCGACGGGCATGATCACCGTCTCGTCGAGGCGACCGAGGACGGTCGGGCTGACGATGCCGACGAGCTCGGCCGCTTCGTCATCCGCGTCCTCGATGTCCAGCACGTCCGCGAAGAATCGGCTGAGGACCTCGTGCTCCTCGTGGAGCGACGACGCTTCCCGGCGGCCGGCGTCGGTGAGTCGGACGCCGTAGTACGCCTCGTACTCGGCTAACCCATGTTCCTCCAGGCGCTGGATCGCCTCCGTCACCGTCGGCTGGGACCGCTCGACGGCGTCCGCGATCGCGCTCGTCGACACCCGGTCGTCGGCCGCGTCGGCGAGTTCGTAGACCGCCAACAGATACTTCGTCGCGATCGACTCGGTCACGGTTCCGGGGTCTCGTCGGCAATCTCGTTTGCCTCACACTCCCCGTCGCCAAACAGGCGGACGAAGCGTGCGGCCCAGAGCTGACCGCGCCGGCGACGTCGTCCCGCCAGAGCATGGGTCGTCACCATCTGTCACATGACCGCCCCGGGTCGACTCGACGTATCTCGTCCGATCTCGAACATACGTTTTAGGCCCCCCTAAAACACTATAACTACTTCGGTGTTTAGGGACGCCTAGAAGCGTTACGAAACCGGACGCGTACTGGGGGGAGTCGTTCGTCCGCACGACGCTCTCGATCCCGATCCCTCCTCCGACGACGTTGCTAAACGGTCGGTACGGTCACGCCGATGTCGCAGCCACAACAGTAATGAGTGGTGCGTGATAGATGTTGGCCGTACCGGGCACATCAAGGGCGACGTTCCGCCCCGTGGCCTACTCGAGATCCGTGTACGACGCCGAAGACGATCAGCCTACGCTGTGAGTTAATACGATGGACGCACGCCTAGTAACACCGACGTCGATGGAGGGATCGCATGGCAACTGACGACAACGATGGGGCCTCGAGGGGGCTCCAAACCGACTTCTTCCACCCCGAATCCGAACGCGAACCCGGCGACACGAACATCCAGAAGTGGGGGTTCGACGTCCACCCAGTCGTCTTCCCCGTCTCGCTTGCGCTCATCGCGGCGTTCGTCGGCGCGACGCTCGTCCTCGGAAGCGACGCCGCGGGTGCGTACGCTGCCGTCAGGTCCTTCTTCAACCAGAACTTCGGTTGGTTCTTCCTGCTCGCCGTCAACCTCTTCATCGCCGTCCTGCTCTTCTTCGCGTTCAGCAAGTACGGGAAGATTCGTATTGGCGGAGTCGAGGCGGAAAAGGAGTTCAGCGACTTCTCGTGGATGGCGATGCTGTTCAGCGCCGGCATGGGAATAGGGCTGATGTTCTTCAGCGTCTCCGAACCCCTCTACTACTACGCGAACGTCCCCGGCTTCTTCGCCGCCGAGGCGGGAACGGGGAGGGCGGGCGTCGCCGCGCTCGCCCAGACGTTCTTCCACTGGGGATTCCACCCGTGGGCGATTTACGGGCTCGTGGGACTCGGCCTCGCGTTCTTCTCCTTCAACCGCGGGCTTCCGCTGACGTTCCGCTCGATCTTCTGGCCGCTCCTCGGCGAGCGCATCTATCGGTGGCCCGGCCACCTCATCGATCTCGTTACCGTCTTCGCGACGCTGTTCGGCCTCGCGACCTCACTCGGTTTCGGCGTCAAGCAGATCAATACCGGCCTCTCTTACATCCTCGGCCCGCGGATGCTCGGTCTCGCCGCGATCCCACGCGGGATAACGGTCCAGGTCCTCCTCATCGCCGCCATCACCGGCATCGCGACGCTCTCCGTCGCTGCCGGTCTCGAGGGTGGCGTCGAGCGGTTGAGCACGCTGAACCTCTATCTCATGTTCGCGCTGCTCGGCTTCGTCCTCCTCGCCGGCCCGACCGTCTACGTGCTCGGCGTCTGGGCACAGGGTCTGGGTTCCTACTTCACCCATCTACCCGGACTCGCATTCTTCACGGGTGTCCTCGGCCCCGGACAGGGCACCGTACACACCTGGACGGTGTTCTACTGGGCGTGGTGGATCTCCTGGTCGCCATTCGTCGGACTCTTCATCGCGCGCATCTCGAAGGGCCGCACCATCCGCGAGTTCGTCGTTGGCGTCCTCGTCCTCCCGTCGCTCTTCTCGACGTTCTGGATGGCAGTCTTCGGCGGGACCGCGCTCCACAACTCCCTCCTCGGGAACGGTGATGTCCTCGCGCTCTATCAGGAGTTCAACCAGACGATCGCGACGTTCGCGATGCTGCAGGAACTCCCGCTCGGCGCGATCTCCGGGCTGCTCGCGACGCTGCTCGTCGTGACGTTCTTCGTGACCTCCTCGGACTCCGGATCGCTCGTCGTCGATCACCTCACCTCCGGTGGCAAACAAGATGTTCCGCGCACCCAGCGCGTCTTCTGGGCGGTCACCGAGGGCGGCGTCGCCGCACTTCTCATCTGGGGTGGCGGGCTCTCCGCGCTCCGCACGGCCGCCATCGCGACCGGCTTTCCGTTCGCGATCATCCTCGTCGTGATGTGCTACACGGTCTACCTCGGATTGCAACAGGAGTACGAGATCCTCCAGTCCGAGGAGTTCGCCGACCGGATCCAAGACCTCACCGAGGAGGACGTCGCCATCGACCGCTCGCGCGAGGACGTCGTCACCGACGTCCGTGAGAATCCGGAGAGCGCCGACGACTGATGGGGCGGCATGTTTCTGCGTTGCTCGCCGCCGGCGGCGTGATCGCGCTCTTCGCGCTCGCCCTCTACGCGATGGCAGTCGGCCGCCTCGGTATCGCGGGCGTCACGTTCCTCAGCGCGAGCGTCCTCATCTACCTCCGCGAGCGATTCCTCGCTGACTGAGTTCGGAAGGCGTCCCCACCAACGGATGCGATCCCCATGCACCGCTCGTTGCTCGATGGTCCGCATCCGAATGGCGGCCTGGGCGCTTTCGCACTCGTACTCCGTGGCATCGGTGCGCCGGCCTCGAACGCCTCAACGAGTGGATCGCCCGCCTCGAGGAGGAAGCGATGATTCCACTCGTCGGCGACGTCGCCCGTACACAGAATCAAAGAGAATACCCGCGCCTTTGGGCGGTATCAGAACGCTCTGTGTTCTGGTCGGCGAACGAGACGGCAGAACCGTCTCGCCAACGCGGGATATCGACGGCATGAGACGGCGGGAGGAAAGGAGTGCTCCGGCAGGGATTCGAACCCTGGTCCTTGCCGTGAGAGGGCAAGATGATTGGCCGGACTACACCACCAGAGCACGGTGGCCGACGCATCGTGCGTCTCCATCTGTTTGGAAGGCCGGGTCGTATAAAAACTCGTTGAACCGGGACCGGGGTGGGATCAATACCCACACGACACCCCCCCGTCGTTCGCGGACGGACGCACGGATCGAGCGGGCGATCAGCGGCGTCCGTCGCACCCACGCCCTACGGTGCGAGCCGGTTCTTGCGGTTCTTCATCGTCGCCTCGTACTGCTCGAAGGTGATGGGACACCACTCCTCGGCGAGGGCGAGGATATCTTCGGTGAGCCCGCGGATCTCCCACTGCGCGTCGGCGGCGGCGCGCATGTCCGCGATGTGCATGAGCATGCGGGCGTTGAGGCTCATGACGACGTTGACCTCCGTCCCGATGGGCAGCACGAAGCGGGCGTCCTCCGGTGGCATCCCGAGGTCAAGGAGCTCCTGGTAGTCCGCGACGGCGCGCTCGACGGATTCCGCGAACACCTCACGGCGCTTCTCCACGGTCTCCTCGTCGACGGCACCACCCTTCTGGTTGCGCCCGATCCAGTCCGGGTCAGTGGCGGACGGCGGTGTGACGACGAGTTCGCCCTCACGGACGTCGGCTGGGTCGACGTCGTCGAAGGCGACGTAGCGCATCGACTGCACGTCGAAGGAGACGTGGCGGTGGCGGGTAATCTGCGCCATACAGGAGCGGCTCATCCCTTTTACGTGGACGGTGGCCTGCACATGCTCGAACGGCCCGAAGTGGCCGTGGTTCAGCAGGTGCGAGATGAGCGTCCGCTGTTTCTCCTCGGTCGTCTCCCCCTCGATACCCTCCATGACTGACTCGAAGGACTGCTCTGCCCCGTACTCGCTCATGTAGTCGTTGCGCGCGGCGCGACAGATCACCTCCTCCGGGTTCGGCGTCGCCTCCAAGAGCTGAATGTCCATGCGTGAGCGGAGGGTGCCGGGCGTGAAAAACCTTCGTCGAGACGGCGCTTCTCCCGTGCCGCACACCCGAGCCGCCCGTGACGGCGAACACGTTGAAGTGAGCGGCGGGCGCACTCCGGAACGTGACGTACACCAAAGCGACCGCCGCCGACGCGGAATCGGTACTCCCGGACAACGTCGAGGGAGAGCTGTGGATGATGCGCGACGTCCTCGAGACGGAGTCCCTCGGGTTCAGCGTCCTCGCCCTCGAAGCCGGCGAGGAGACGATGAGCCACGACCACCTCGACGACGATCTCGAAGAAGTCTACTACGTCGTCGAGGGCGGCGTCGACGTCGACTTCGGCGACCGCACGGCCTCCCTCGACGCGGAGGAGGCGATCCGCATTAGCCCCGACGAGGAGCGGATCATCCGTAACCGCGATTCCTTCTCGAAGCTCGTCCTCGTCAGCGCGCCGGTGTAGCTCTCGACCGCGCGTTTTTCACCCTCGCACGCCGAGAACGGATATGATCACGAACTGCTCGGCGGGCGTTGCGGCGTTCACCGCGAACGTCTTTCTCGTCACCGGCGAGCGCACGGTCCTGGTCGATGCGGGTGCGAACTACGACGTCGTGAGCGCCGTCCGCGAGCACGTCGACGACCTCGATGCGGTCGTCCTCACGCACACGCACCCGGATCACGTCGAGAACGTGCCGGCGCTTCGCGAGGCGTTCGGCATCGAGACGTGGGGGTTCGACCCGGCACGGGAGCACGTCGACCACGGGATCGCCGACGGCGGAACGGTACAACTCGGCGACCACGATTACGAGGCACTCCACACGCCCGGTCACAAGGACGACCACCTCGTCCTCCTGTCGAGCGCGGCGGGCGTCGGATTTGCCGGCGATCTCGTCTTCGCCGGTGGCTCCTTCGGCCGCACCGACCTGGAGGAGGGCGACGCGAGCGCGCTCGTCGAGAGCATCGAGCGCCTCCACGCCGCACTCGACGGGCGGGGGATCGAGACGCTCTACACGGGCCACGGGCCGACGATCGACGACCCGGTCGCGGACGTCGCGTCCTCGCTCCGCGCGGCGCGCTTCGCGCGTTGAGCTGATCCTACGCCTCGTCGCCGGTCTTCAGCCCGTAGTAGCCCGGGTCCTCGTCGCTCGGCGGTTCGGCGACGACGAGCTCGTCGCCGTGGAAGAGCACCCACGGGATCGCCCAGTCGAGGAGCACGCCCTCCGTCGCGGCCTCGAGCTCCGCGTCCGGGTCGAGGTCTTGGAGGAGGCGTGCGATCTCGTAGACGGTGTACATCGCGTCGTCGTCGAGCAGTTCCGCCGGCGCGTAGAAGTCACAGGGGTAGAGCGCGTCGAACTCGCTCTTCGGGCGCGGCATGGTGGCGATGACGATACCGGACGGCAAAAACGCCCCGTCTCGGACACGGCGCTCGAAACGAGGCGTGTGTTTATCAGCGCAAACCGGAAACGATGGTCCCAATGGCTGTGGAGCATCACCCGAACGGGACGATCGACGGGGATGTCCTCGTCGCGACCGTCCGGGAACACGGTGCGGCACTACGGGGCTGTTGGACCTTCGACACCGACGGCTACGAGACGCGATACCTCCGCGGTGACGTCGCCGACGCCACCGCAGAAACCGACATCGAACGCTACGTAGACAACGAGCGGTACGCGTTCGTCACGCACGACACCTACGACCGTCTCCACCCCTCGACCTTTCGCTACACCGTCCGTGGCTTCGATGGCTTCGAGGTGTTCCGCCTCGTCTTCGAGGATCACGTCGGCGTCCTCTGCAGTTTCGATGGCGCGAGCGGGCGGGATTACGGCGCGCTCGCCGACGAAATCGACGCGCTCGCCGACGACGGACACGGGCAGTTCACGCCGCGCTGAGCGGTCGCTCGTCGTGTCGTGTGACGTGCGAAAAAACGTGGTGGGTCGCTACGACGCGGTGCTCGCGGGCCCGACGCCCGCGGTTCGATCGCGGGTTCTCGAAAGTCGCGTTATTCGAAGCGCGCGACGGCCTCTTCGTACCGGTCGGCGGGCGTCTCCCAGTCGACGACGTCGAAGAACGCGTCGATGAAGTCGCCGCGAGCGGGACCGTAGTCGTAGTAGTAGGAGTGCTCCCAGACGTCGAGGGCGAGGATCGGCTGTGCGCCCCAGAGTGCGCCCTGGTCGTGCTTGTCGACGACGAGGTTACGCAGCTGGTTGCTGTGCGTGTCGTAGACGAGCAGCGCCCAGCCGCCGGCGGCCGACGCCGCGGCCTCGAACTCGCCCTTCCACGCCTCGTAGGAGCCGAAGTCCTCCTGAATGCGCGCGGCGAGCGCGCCGGCGGGCTCGTCGCCGCCGTTGGGACTCATGGACTCCCAGAACAGCGTGTGGAGTACGTGTCCGGAGCCGTTGTGCGTGACGTTGCGGATGGCACCGGCGGAGTCGGAGAAGTCGCCCTCCTCGCGGGCCTCCTCGAGCGTCTCCTCGGCGCTGTTCCAGCCGTTCACGTAGCCCTGATGGTGGGTGTCGTGATGCCAGTTGAGCACCTGCTCGCTAATCGAGGGTTCCAGTGCGTCGTAGTCGTACGGAAGCGGCGGCAGTTCGTAATCAGTCATGTGTATCTCCTCCATCAGAACGTCCGTCCGGCGTGCTGTTAAAGGTTGAGGAGGGGGCGGATAGCACGCAACACGGTGGGGTTTAGAAGGGCGGGCCACGAACGCCACAGCGTGTCGTACGCCGCCGCGTTCGTCGACCTCGACGGAACCGTTTGGCGTGGACGGAGCGCCATCCCCGGTGCGAACGCGGGGCTCCACGCGCTCCGCGATACCGCCGTTCCGATCGTCTTCCTCACGAACAACACGGGTGTCCGTCGCGACGCCGTTACCAGTCGCCTCGACGCGATCGACATCGTCTACGAGGACGAACCCGTCGTGACCGCGGCGTGGGCGACCGCCGCCTATCTCGCCGAGCACCGCCCGGACGCCGACGTCCACGTCATGGGCCGGGACACTGTCGAGGCCGAACTCGAAGACGCCGGGCTCACCCTCGTTACGGAGAGCCAGGCGGACGTCGTCGTCGTCGGCTACGACGACCGCGTGAGCTTCGCGCGCCTCACCGGTGCGCTCCGGGCGTTCGGGCCGGGAACGGTCTTCGTCGCGACGAACCGTGACCGGACGACGCCCGAGGAAGGCGGCCCCGTCCCGGGCGCGAACGCCTTCGTGAGTGCCGTCGAGGGGATGGTCGAACAGGACCCCGTAGTCGTCGGGAAACCCGAAACGCGGATGGCCGACCTCGCCGCCGCCCAACACGACGTACCCGTCCACGACTGCCTGATGATCGGTGACAACCTCGAGACGGACATCCTGATGGGCGAACGCGCCGGGATGGACACCGCGCTCGTCCTCTCGGGCGTCTCGACGCGCGAGGACGTCGCGGCCTCCGACATCGAGCCGACGTACGTCGTCGAGGACTTGGGGGAGATCGCGGACCTCCTCTGAGGGCGCGCTACTTTTCGCCGCGCGCGGCCTCGAACGCCTCGATCGCTGCCTCGCGGCGCTCGCCGTGATCAACGATCGGGTCCGGGTAATTGGGCGCGAGGTCGGCGCGCTCCGCGGCGTCGAGGTCAGGCCAGTCGTGAATCTTCCCCGCCGGAACGTCCGCGAGTTCGGGGACGTACGCCGTCACGTAGTCGGCGTCGGGGTCGTACTTCTCGCCCTGCGTCTGGGGGTTGAAGATGCGGAAGTAGGGCTGGGCGTCCGTTCCCGTCGAGGCCGCCCACTGCCAGCCGCCGTTGTCGTTCGCCGTGTCGTGGTCGACGAGGTGCTCCCGGAAGTACCGGTAGCCGACGCGCCAATCGGTCAGGAGGTCCTTCGTGAGGAACGACGCGACGATCATCCGCACGCGGTTGTGGACGTACCCTTCGCATTTCAGTTGGCGAATCCCCGCGTCCACGATCGGATAGCCCGTCTCGCCGGCCTTCCACGCCGCGATCTCGGCCTCGTTGTTGCGCCACGGGATCGGGTGCTCGTAGTCGTCGTAGTTCTCCGAGACTACCTCGGGGTTGAAGTAGAGCACCTGCGTGTAGAACTCGCGCCACGCGAGCTGACTCTGGAACTCCTCAACGCTCTCGCGGTCGTCGTCGGTTTCGGCCGCCGCCAGCGCCTCGGCCGTCCGCGCGTACGCCTCGCGCGGCCCGAGCGTGCCGTAGGCGAAGTCCTGCGAGATCCGCGCCGTCCCCTCGCGCGCGGGGTACTCGCGGCCCTCCGCGTAGTCGTAGACGTCGGCCACACAAAAGTCGTCGAGACGCGCCGTCGCAGCGTCGTGGCCCGCTTCGGGAAGGTCAATTTCGGGCGCATCGAAGCCGAAAGCGTCGATCGCGGGCAGGTCGTCACCCGCGACGTCCGCGAGCCGGTCGGCCGCGGGGGCGTCGAACGGGTCGGGTTTGTCCCGGTCGCGCCACTTCTTCCAGAAGTAGGTGTACACCTGATAGGGGTTACCCGCGTTCGTCCGGATGTCGCCGGGTTCGTGGATCACCGCGTCGTGGTGCTGGTGGGTCTCGACGTCCGCTATCGAGAGGGCGTCCGCGACGACCTCGTCGCGCTCCTGAGCGAGCCCCGAGTAGTCCGCGTTCCAGTGGACCGCCTCGGCGTCGTAGTCGAACGCGAGGTCGGGGAGGACGCCCGACGGGTCACCGTGGCGTACGAGGAGGTCGCTCCCGCGCTCGCGGTACGCCGCGCGCAGGTCGGCGAGCGCGTCCAGCATGAACGCCACGCGACGGTCGCTCCCGTGGGCGAGCACGTCGTCGTCGAAGACAAACACCGGGAGAACCTCGTCATCGCCGTCGACCGCGGCGTCGGCGGCCGCTGCGAGTCCACGGTTGTCGTGGAGGCGAAGGTCCTGCCGGTGCCAGAACAGTTGCATGGGCGGGGGGTCGGCCGGCGGCGGGATAACGATACTGCCCGCCACCGCCTCCACCGACCGCCCCGCCTCATCCTACTGCCACCGCCGCCTCGTCGCCCTGCCGACTTAAAGATCCGGCGTCTGGTAGGTGTTCGGCGTCCCCGTGATGCGGACGGACTGCCCGTCGACGAACGACGCGGCGTCGCTCGCGAGGAAGCGCACGAGGTCGGCGACTTCTGCCGGTGTTCCCCACTTCCGGTCGGCGTTCCCGCGCTCGATCTCGGCGTCGTAGCCGAAGTTCTCGCGGAGTTTCTCCGTGGCGATGAACCCCGGCGAGACGGCGTTGACGCGGACGTCCTCGTCGGCCCAGTCGCGCGCGAGCGTCCGCGTGAGCGAGATGACGCCGCCTTTTGCGGCGCTGTACGGGCCCATGCCCTCGACGCCGTATTCGCCGGCCATGCTCGCGACGTTCACGACGGCGCTCGGGTCACCGGCTTGCAGCGCGTCCGCGAAGGCGTGCGTGACGTTGTAGACGCCGGTGAGGTTGACGTCGACGACATCGTCCCAGACGTCACCGCCCACCTCGTCGAGCGGCATCAGGCCCGCGCCGCCGCCCGCGTTGTTCACGAGGATGTCGACACCGCCGAAGGCCTCCTCGGTGGCTTCGGCGAGCGCCGCGACATCGTCGCGATCCGTGACGTCCGCCTCGACGGGTTCGACGTCACCGGGAAGGTTGGCGAATTCGTCCGCGACGGCCTCGACGTCGTCGAGGGTGCGCGAGCAGACGACGACGTTCGCGCCGTCCGCTGCGAAGACCTCGGTGATCGCGCGGCCGATGCCGGCCGACGCGCCCGTGACGACCGCCGTCTGCCCGTCCAGACTGCTCCGGGAACGCACCGTCTCCGTGGTTTCGCTCATACCCGATCGAAGCGCCGTCCTGCGGTTAAACGCCGAGGACGCGGAGAGGGTCGCGGGTTCCGCGTCTTAGGGGAGTTACGAGTGGTCGCGGGTACCGCATCTCACGGAAGCCACGAGAGATCCCGTCGACCGTCGAGGATCGGGTACGTCTCGTCGCGGCGTGCCTCCAGCCACGAGAGGAGGCGCGCGGCCCACCGGAGCTTGTGGCGTTTCGCGTCGCTCGGGGCGTCGTCGAAGTCCCAGCCGGCGAAGACGAGGTCGGCCGCGCCGACGGCGTCCGCGAGGAACGCCGCACGGTCGCCGTCGGTGAAGCCGCCGAAGTTATGCACGCCGTCGACGGGACGGGCCTGCGTCGTCCCGAGGACGTGCGCGTCGTCGAGTTTCGGCACCCACTCGGCGACGAGGTCGCGGTTGTCGCCGTGGGCGTGTGCGGCGACGGGCGTCCCCTCGCGGGTCAGCGCGCGCGTCGTCTCCGGGTTCTTGTCGAGATCGGTGACGTGGACGTCGACGTTCACGCCGTGCTCGCGACAGACGTCCGCGGCGGTCGAGGCGACGAACGCGCGGTCGGCGGCGGCGACGACATCGAGGTCGTTCACGAGTCCGGGTGCGGCCCCGACGACGGCGACCGTCTCGCCCGTCGCGTCGAGGCGCGAGACGTCGAAGCCACTCACGAGTGCGGCGAGCTCGTCGCGCGCGGCCTCGTCGCCGGTACGGTCGTAGCCGAAGTCGCGGAGGATCGCCTCGTAGGTGGGTTCCCAGGTGTGAAACTGCACGGGTAGCTACTCAGTGTGGGGCCGCGAGAAATTTCGGGTCGCGGTGGTTCGAGCCGAGCCCCCGCAGTTTGTAGTGTACTCCTACCAGCGCGGGGCCTCGGCCTCCAATCCGGGGTTGCAGGGCGTTCGGCATAAGCTTTCTCGTTAGTCGATACTCGCCCGGATCTCCCCCGCGATCCCCGCGAGCGCTTTCGAGGCGCTCGTTATCCGGTCCGCGAAGGACTCCAATTCCGTTGTCGTCCCGGCAACGAAGAGGTCCTCGCCGCCCGTGCAGACGACGCCGGTGTCGGACGCAGCGTCGACGAGCGTCTGTCGCATGTCTGACGGCGCGCGAACCTCGTAGGCGTGCGCGACAGCATCGGGGGCGGCCGCGTTGTCCCCACCCAGGCGGTCGATGTGGCGCTCGGCCTCCCGGACGGTCGTGACGTCGAGCTCTTCGACGGCCCGATCACGATGGCGCTCGCGAGCGAAGGCGTGCCCGACGAGCGCGGCGTCGCGGGTCTCCGCAACGTCGTGCGTCCGGATTACGTGCGCGCCGCGCTCGACGGCCATCGACGTCGCCGCCAGCGAGACGGGGAGCGCGTCCTCCGTCGAGCGATCCGCGATGTCGCGCAGGAAGTTCTTCCGGTTGATCGAGACGAGGAGTGGGCGGCCGTACCCGCGGAACTCGCGGAGGCGCTCGAAGGTCTCCCGGTCGTCCGCGAGGGTCTTCGCCTCGGACCAGCCGCCGAAGGCCGGGTCGAGGATCGTCTTCTCGGTGAAGCCGTTTCGCGCGAGCGCGTCGTAGATGTCGTCGACGTCCTCGATGGCCCCCGGACGTTCGAGGTCGGGTGGCGACGCCATCTTCACGACCGCGGCGTCGTGTTTCTCGCAGACGGCGGGCATCTCGGGGTCCGCGAAGCCGCAGATGTCGTTGACCATGTCGAAGCCCTCCTCAAGGGCGGCGTCCGCGACCGCGGCGTAGCGGGTCTCGATGCTGAAGACGACGTCCGCCTCGACGCGCTCGATCGTCTCGATCGCCGTGTTGAGGCGTTCGAGCTCCTCGGCCTCGTCGAGGACGTCGAGGCGCTTGTTCGCGGATTCGAGGCCGACGTCGACGATATCAGCCCCCTCCGCGACGAGGTCGGACTCGACGTAGGCGGCGGCCTCGTCGGGGTCGTCGAAGACGCTCGGCGAGTACGGCGACTCCTTCGAGACGTTCAACACCCCCATGATCCGCGGGGGGTGGTCGTCGCCGATCCGCAGGCCGGCGGCGTCCACGGTATGCATACGTGAGTGCGGGAGTGCCACTACAATAGTACCCGCGGTCGCGGCCGACCCTTCCCGCGGTGCGCGCCGCTTTTGTCCGCACGGCGACTAGCCGACAGCGATGGGAGCCAGCCCGCCCGCCGTCGCCGTCGTCGACGCCGAGACGTCCGGGAACGTCGGCACGATCGCCCGCGCGATGAAGAACTTCGGCTTCGAGGATCTCTATCTCGTCGACCCACCCGACCTCTCCCGGGAGTCCGAAGCCTACGGCTACGCCGGACAGGCGAGGGAGGACATCCTCCCGGAGGCCGAGGAGGTCGACCTCGACTATCTCGTCGAGCACTTCCACACCGTCGGCTTCACCGCGATCACGAACGAGGACGCGACCAAGCACGTCCGCTTCCCCTTCCGCACGCCGGACGAGCTCGCGGGGAGCCTCCGCGACGTCGAGGCCCCGACGTGTCTCGTCTTCGGGCGCGAGCGCGTCGGCCTCCACAACCGCGAGATCGAGCGCTTCGACGAGGTGTGTTCGATCCCCGCGAGCGCCGACTATCCCGTCCTGAACCTCGGGCAGGCCGCGACCGTCGCGCTCTACGAACTGCGCGACCTCACCGTCGACGAGACCCAACTCCCGGACGTCGCCGTCCACCGCGCGAAAGAAGCGGAGATCGAGGCGTTCTACGACCATTTCGAGGACTTTCTCGCGCTCGTCGACTACCCCGACGAGAAACGGGCGAAGACCGGCCGGATGGTCCGGCGCATCCTTGGGCGCGCGCACCCCACGGGCCGGGAGGTTAACACCCTCCACGGCATCCTGCGCCGCGCGCGCTGGCACATCGAGGGGAACGGCCGGAAGGACTCGGTCGACGACGAGGGCTACTGAGGCGGGCGTCGGCTACGAGTCGCGCTCGACGCGCTCCCGATAGACCGACAGGACGCCCCAGACGAGGAGCGCGACGGCGAAGCCGTACGCGGCGATCTTCGGCACGATGTACGGCTCGGGGACGCGCTCGGTAGCGACGACGCGGACGAGCGCGTAGCCGCCGTCGGTGCGGACGAGCGCCGCCGGGTATTTCGTGTGACTCGTCGCGTTCCCGTCGAGGGCGTCACGGACCGGTGCGGCGGCATCGGCGGGTGCGATTGCAAGGTCCTCGGCGACGGTACGCGCGGAGACCGGCGTCGCGTCGAGGGTGATGGTTCCGTTCGCGACGCGGGCGTTGATCCGATAGTACTGATCGCCGGGATCGTCGGCAAGATATCGGAACGACGTCATCCGCTCGACGGCGGGCGAGACGGCGTCGACGGGCTGGGAGACGGTGTCGTTGGCGGCGCGGTGGACGAGTTCGAGCTGGTCGGCGACGCCGTAGCCGACCGCCGGATGGTGGTGGAGCGTTGCGACCGTCTCGCCGTCGTCGAGGGCGAGCGGCGTCGCCCCGTACGTGTAGCTGTCTTCGAGACCCGGAGCGTCCCCGACGATCGGCTGCGTCAGGATCGCCAGTCCGACGAGGAAGACGACGGCGGTGCGTGCGGAGACCACGATCGGGCGTAGGGACGCCCACGCCATAAGTCGCGGCGGGTTCGGGCCACGGGGCGGCGCGCGTCAGTCGGACGTTTCGGAGTTCGTGTAGCCGCCGGCGTACGACGTGCGGTCGTCCGGGTTCGAGGTGCGGCGGAGGACGTGCCGGCGAACGAAGCGGACCAGCCGGCGGAACGTCGTGCCGAAGCGTGCGCGCTCGACGAGGAAAAAGCCGGTGAGGACGGCGAGGAAGCCGACAGCGGTCGCGGGACCGACGCCCTCGCCGAGCAGGGCAACGCTCATGACGGTCGCGACGACCGGCTCGAGGTAGCTGACGAGGTGAACGGTGCTCGGCCCGGTCCGATCGAGGAGCTCGAAGTAGAGGAGGAAGGCGAGCACACCCGAGACGCCGGTGAGATATGCGAGCGAGAGGACCGCGGTCGGCGTCCAGTGGATCGCGGCGACCGACTCGCCGCGGAGGCCTGCGCCGCCGAAGAGGAGCGCCGCGCCGACGAGCATCGTCCACGCCTGCATCGAGCGGAGGGGGAGCGACGTGGCGAGCGGTCGCGTGAGTACGCCGCCGAGCGCGAAGGTGGCGGTGCCGATGACGACGAGCGCGATCGGCACGAGGCCGACACCGGCGAGCGCGCCGCCGCCGGGCGCGGCGATGGCGACGACGCCGAGAACCCCGAGGGCGAACCCGACGATTTCGACGCTGCCGATCGAGTCCTCGGAGAGGACGAGGCTGGCGAAGACGGCGGTGAGGACGGGAGCCATCGAGACGATGACGGCTGCGACGGCACCGGGGACGTGGCGCTCCCCGAGGTAGAGGAGGCCGTGGTAGACGGCGATCACGAGGACGCCGCCGATGGTCACTTGGAGCCACTCAGCGCGCGTGCGCGGGAGCCAGCGCTCGGTCGTGCAGACGGCGTATCCGAGGACGACGAGACCGGCGATCCCGAAGCGAAGCGCCGCGAAGAGCAGCGGCGGGAAGTCGTGGAGACCGGCCTGGATGGCGACGAACGACGTCCCCCAGAACGCCGCGAGCGCCGCGAACATCGCGGCGGTGGCGCGGGGGCCGTGGAGGGTATCGGCGAGAGACATCTGTCTACGAACGGGTAGTGGACGGATAGTGTTAAAGTTGTCTACAAGGATTGGGTTATTTCCCGTAGCAATCTCTAACGTAATGCATTACGGTGAGAAATGTGTGGTGGCACGATGCATGATGAGCGTCGCGCCGTGCCGGTGGAGTATTACGGCGGTCGTCCGACTACGGTCGTATGGACGAACGGGACGTACGCCTCCTGAAGGCCATCTCCGATCTCGGCACCGGGAGCCCCGAACAACTCCACGAGGAGACGGACATCCCCATCTCCACCATCCACTACCGGCTGAACAGCCTCCGCGAGGCGGGGATCATCGAGAACGACCTCTACGACCTCGACCTCGACGCCCTCGGTCTCGGCGTCACCGTCGTCATCGAGGTCTACACCTCGTACAGCGGGAGCTATCGCGGCGTCGCCACCGAGCTCGAAGAGATCGAGGGGGTCACGCAGGTCTTCTTCACGATGGGCGAGTACGACTTCATGGTTCTCGCGCGCCTCCCCGACTCCGACGCCGTCGAGCGCCTCATCACGGACTTCGAGGCCATCGACGAGGTCGATCGGACGAACTCGACGTTCGTCACCTCGCGCACGAAGGACACGCCCCGGCCCTTGCAGACCTACTCGCTCGACACCCTCCTTGACGCGCTCGTCGACGACGAGTCGGAGTAACCTCCAAACGAGAGGCGAAAAATCGAACGGATTTCAGCTTCGTTTCTGGATCTCCTCGCGCAGCACCTCGCTGACGAGGTCGCCCTCCGCTTTGCCGCGCAGTGCGCCCATCGCTTCGCCCATCAGGCCGGAGAACGCGCCCATGCCCTCCGCCTCGATCTGCTCTTCGTTACGCTCGACGACCTCGACGACGGCGTCGCGAACGACGTCCTCGTCCGCGGAGCCGAGGCCGGCCTCCTCGGCGGCTTCGGCTGCGGTGCGATCCGGCTCCTCCGCGAGCGCGGTGAGGAGCTCGGGGACGCCCTCCTGGGTGATCTCGTCCTCGGCGACGAGATCGAAGACGCCGTGGAAATGCTCGTCCGCGAGGTTCTCGACGGGGACGCCGTCGCGGCGCAGGCTCGTCACCGTCGACTCAACCGTGCGCGCCGCGAGGTTCGGGTCGACGCCGCGCTCCACGGCGTCCTCGAAGAGCCGCCAGCGCCGCCCGTAGGCGACCTGCTCGGCGACGTCCTCGTTCAGGTCGAACGCCTCGGTGTAGCGCTCGACCTTCTCCGTGAGGAGCTCGGGTACCTCGACTTCGGAGGGGTCGGGCTCCACGGGCGGCACGTCCGTCTCCGGATACATCCGCGCCGCGCCGGGGAGCGGGCGTAGGTACTCCGTCGTCCCGTCCTCGTTCGCCCCGCGCGTCTCCTCGGGGACGCCCTCCATCGCCGTGCGCGCGCGATCCGCCGCAGCTTCGGTCGCACCGCGCGCGACGTCCGCTTCCGCGGCGACCATCGCCACCGCGTCGTCCTCACCCGCGCCGACCGCCTCGCGTAGCGCGGCGACTTCGTCCTCGGTGACGCCGTACGCCGGCAGTTCGTCCGTGTGGAAGATGCCGCCCGCGCCGTGGCGCTTCGCGTGATCGGAGAGCTCGGTCCCGAGCCGGCGATCCGGCTGGAGCTCCTCGCCGACGAGACCGTCGAAGCCGTAGAGCGGCACGGCGAACACGAGCCCGTCAGCGTCGAGCGCGCCGCGGACGACTGACGAGTCCGTCTCCGCGAAGACGTCCGTGACGTCCTGCACCTCGCCCACGGAGGCGTCGCGCTCGGCGAGTTCGTCGGCGATTTCGAGGAGGCGGACCTGGCGCTGCACTTCGAAGCGCACGAGATCGTCAATGTCGTCGAGGCTCTGGACGCCCTTCATCTCGACGCGCGCGCCGTCGGCGATCGAGACGTTCACGTCCTGCCGAATGGTACCGAGGCCGCGTTTGACCTGTCCGGTCGAGCGAAGCAGCATCCCGATGCGTTCTGCGGCCTCGCGAGCCTGTTCGGGGCTGCGGATGTCCGGTTGCGTGCCGATCTCGACGAGGGGGATCCCGAGGCGATCGAGCGCGAATGTCGCGCCCGCGTCGCTCTCCTCGACGCGCGCTGCCGACTCCTCCTCGAGCATCATGTCCTCGATGCCGACGGCCCCCTCGCTCGTCTCGATCTCGCCGCCCTGCGCGACGAGCGACGAGCGCTGGAAGCCCGACGTGTTCGAGCCGTCGATGACGACCTTGCGCATCACATGAGCCTGGTCGAGCGGCGTCATGTCCATCAGCGCAGCGACCTCGAGGGCGACGTCGAGCGCCTCCTCGTCCAGTCGATGGGGCGGCTCGTCGTCCTCTTCGACGAGACACGTCGTGTCGAAGGCGAGATACTCGAACTCACGTTCGACCTGCGACTCCTCAAGCGCCGCCTCGTCGATCTCGCCGAGCTCGCTCTTCGTCGGGTGAAGGTAGCGTGTGAACGCTCGGTCGTGCTCCTCGGGTTCGCGTCGCGTCGTCGGACACGCGCAGAAGAGTTTCGTCGCCGTATCGAGTTGCTGGTGGATCTCGAGGCCGGCGACCAGCCCCAGGTCCTCGTAGTCGAAGTCGCCGTCGGTCATTACCTGAGGGTGTGCGGCCGAACGGTAAAAAACCGTTCAGTGCGAGTCGTCCACGTCGCGCCGCGCACCGACTGCCGCGCACGCCCGCTCGACCACGCGTTCGCGCAGCGCGGTCGCACGCTCGGCGTCGCAGTCGAGCGCCACCGCGTCGCCGCCCGCGGTGTCGACCGCTACCGACGCGAGATCGCGCCGGCGCTGGAAGACCGTCGCGACGTCCGAGACGGTCTGAACGCGGTCGTGCGGTACGACGCGGGTTCGGCGCGTCCAGAACCCACGCTGGACGACGACATGGTCATCGGTGCGGGCGACGCCGAGGTTCCGCCACTTCAGGTGTGCTGCGACGGGCGCGAGGATGATGAGGAGTGCAGGCGTCCACGCGAACGGCAGCGGCGTCACGAACGCGTCGACGGCCATCGTGAGCGCGAGGAGGACGCCGACGCCGATAGCGTAGCGGATCGCGTACCGCTGTCGGGCCCGCGTTGGCGGGCGCTCCACCGAGGCGTCCGCGAACGGTTCGAGGTCGCGCGCGAGCGCGAGGACGTCCTCGCGGGTCGCGAGCGGCACCGCGGCCGCCGACCCACCGGTCGTATTCGACCCCGCGGAGCCCGCCGTCACGACTGACAGCGACGCGTAGCCGAACGCGCGTTCGAGCGCCGTCTCCTCGACGGTGAGCGTCTGGAGTTTCTCCAGCGGGATCGTCCCCGTGTAGCGCCGGCCGAGGCCGCGCTCGTACCGGAGATCGTCGCCCGCGCGCACGAGGCGGAAATCGTAGTAGCGCGCGAACGTGCGGGCCGCGCTCGCCACCCACAGCCCGAGCGCGGTGAGGACGGCAACGAGGAGCGCGAGGACGGTCGTGACGCCCGCGAGGCCGCCGACGAGCGGCGCGAGCATCGGCCCAACGACCGGCTGGGCGACGAAGACCACCGAGAGGAGCCGCACGTCGAAGGAGAGCACGCTCGCGAGCAGCAGGCGTCGCTGGCCGAGGTCGAAGATCACCTCGCTCGGGGCCCCCGCGACGTCGTTCGTCCCGTCCTCGCCAGCGGCGGTCCCGGCCGTATCGACGTCGGTCCGATCGGCACTAGCGGCCCGCTTCAACCGCCGGAGCTCCGTCTGGAGGTCGTCGGCCGCCGCCGCGCTCACGCATTCGAGCACGGCCTCCGTACCGCCCCCGCCCGCCGTCTCGACGCGGACGGTGGCGATCCCGAGAACGCGCTGCCCGATGCTGCGCGAGACGTCCACGTTCTGCACGCGCTCGATCGGGATCTCGCGCTCGCGGCGCGACAGTACGCCCGAGTCGAGTTCGAGCGTCGTCCCCGCGAGGGTGTACGTGAAGCGCCGATAGCGCGCGACTTCGTAGCCGACGAGGGCGAGGAGCCCCACGACGAGCGCGCCGACGACGAGGCGCGCGTCGACGAACGGGATTGAGGACGCGCCCGCGAACGCGACGACGACTCCCCAGCCGAGGCTCACGACCCGGCGACCGATCCGGTAGACGACGCTGAGTGGATGGAGTCTCATACGGCGTCGGTGGGTTCGCTCTCGATCGCGAGATCACGTAGGCGCTCTTGGAGGGTTGTCGCACGCTCGGCAGCGAGTCCCGGGATCGAGACGTCCGCGCCGCGCGAGCCCGCGGTGTAGACGACGACCGTCCCGAGCCCGAGGAGCCGCTCGATGGGACCGCGCTGGCTGTCGACGTGCTGGACGCGGACGTACGGGACGACCGTGCGAACGCGCGTGAAGACGCCGCGCTCGATGTAGAGGGTGTCCTCGCGGACTTCGTAGCGCCACAGCCGGTAGCGAAGCGCCGCGTAGCCGACGCCGAGGACGAACGCGACGCCGAAGACGACGCCGGCGACAAGCACCGGTGAAAGCGCGAGCGAGAGCGGATCAACGTACGCGATCGCGCCCGTGATCGCCGCGAGGACGACCGCGGTGACGAACGCACCCGCCGCCCACTGGACGAGGACGCGGGAGTGGAGGCGCTCCATACGCATCCGTCGGGTATGCGCGGTGAAAGAACACCGGGGTCGGCGGGCGGGCGAAGCACCGCGTTACTCGCACCTCGTTTCGCTCAGCGTTCGTTCATTCGCGGCGCGGACGCGCCGCGTTACTCTTCCCCGAGGATCCCGCGATGCGTCATCTTCTCCGGGTCAAGCACCTCATCGGCCTCCGCCTCGGTAAGGTAGCCCTCGTCCACCGCGACCTCGCGGACGGTTTTGTCCTCCGCGATGGCCTTCTTCGCGACCTTGCTGGCCTTGTCGTAGCCGATCGCGGGATTGAGCGCCGTCGCGAGCGCCATCGATCGCTCGACCTGTGCCTCGCAGTGTGCTTCGTTCGCCTCGAGTTTCGCGACGAACTTCTCCGCGAACGCCTCGCTTCCGTTCGCGATCAGCGTCGCGGATTCGAGGAAGTCGAAGGCGAGGACGGGCTTGTAGAGGTTGAGGTCAATCTGGCCCTCGGCGGCCCCCGAGGAGATCGCGGCGTCGTGGCCGACGACCTGCTTGTGGACCTGGTTGATCGACTCCGCGACGACCGGGTTGATCTTCCCGGGCATGATCGAGGAGCCCGGCTGGTTCTCCGGCTGCTCGATCTCGCCGAGGCCGTTGCGCGGGCCGGATGCGAGCAGGCGGAGGTCGTTGGCGATCTTGTTCAGGCTCCCGGCGACGGTGCGGAGCGCGCCGTGTGCCTCGCTCATCGCGTCGTGGGCGGCCTGTGCCTCGAAGTGGTTGTCGGCCTCGCGGAACTGGACATCCGTCTCCTCGCTGATGTACTCGGCGGCGCGCTCGGGGAACTCGGGATGGGTGTTGAGCCCCGTGCCGACCGCGGTCCCGCCGAGGGCAAGCTCGCGAAGGTGGGCCTTCGTGTTCTCCACGCGCGCGAGGCCCTTCTCGATCTGGGCGCGATAGCCGCCGAACTCCTGACCGAGACGGACCGGCGTCGCGTCCTGGAGGTGCGTTCGGCCGGTCTTGACGACGCCGTCGAACTCCTCTTCTTTTGCCTCCAGTGCGGCGACGAGCGTTTCGAGTGCGGGCCCGACGTCCTTCTCGACGGCGACGAGCGCGGCGACGTGCATCGCGGTCGGGATGACGTCGTTCGAGGACTGGCCGAAGTTCACGTGGTCGTTCGGGTGGATCTCGCGCGTGCCGACCTCGCCGCCGTAGATCTCCGTCGCGCGGTTGCCGATGACCTCGTTGGCGTTCATGTTCGTCGAGGTGCCCGAGCCCGTCTGGAAGACGTCGACGGGGAACTGGTCGTCGTGCTCGCCGGCGATAACCTCGTCGGCGGCCGCGACGATAGCGTCGGCCTTGTCCTCAGGGATCAAGTCGAGGTCGCGGTTGGCCTGCGCGGCGGCCTTCTTCACGACGCCAAGGGCGTGGACGAACGCCGGCTGGAAGCCGCGCCCGCTGATCGGGAAGTTCTCGACGGCGCGCTGGGTCTGTGCGCCCCAGTAGGCGTCCGCGGGGACCTCTATCTCTCCGAGGCTGTCCGACTCGACGCGGTAGTCTTCGTCGTCACTCATGGCCGGTGGGTCGCGCGGCGACGCGTAAAACCCACCGGTCCGCCACCGCGGAGCCGAATGACCAGAGACTCACTCGGACTGTTGTTAATAATAACTATTTTGTAGCTGAGCGACCCAGTATCAGTTGGACACACAACCATGACAGAAAACGACTCCGAGAAGGCGCTGTCGCGGCGACACTATCTGACGGCGGCGGGCGCGACGGGCGTCGCGGCGCTGGCGGGCTGTGCAAACGGCGGCAGCGGCGACAGTGACGGCGGCAGCGGGGGGTCGAACACCCTGGAGATCCTGCACGGCTGGACGGGTGGGGACGGCTCGGCGGCGTTCCAGAGCATGCTGGAGGGGTTCAAGGAGGCGTATCCGGACGTCACGGTCAACGACAAGGCGATCGGCGGCGGCGGGAACACGAGCCTGAACACGCGCATCAACGTCCGGCTCGGCAACAACAACCCGCCGAGTTCGTGGGCTGAGTGGCCGGGCAAGAACCTCCTCCAGTTCACCGAGGCCGGCCTCCTCGGCGACATCGAGGAGTCCGTCTGGAGTCAGAACAACATGAAGGAGGCCTACGTCTCCGGCCCGCAGGAGGCTGCCAAGCCTGACGGGACGTACGTCGCCGTCCCGACGAACATCCACCGGATGAACACGCTGTTCTACAACCCCTCGGTCGTCGACGAGGCCGGCGTCGACGTCTCGGCCATCGAGACGCCGAGCGACCTCACCGACGCCCTCGCGAAGGTCGAGGAGAACACTGACGCCATCGGCATGGCGCAGTCCACCCAGTCCCCGTGGACGACGATTCAGCTCTGGGCGACCGTTTACCTCGCCCAAGCCGGCTGGGACACCTATCAGGACTTCATGGCCGGCGAGGCCGACCCCGGCCCGATCGCCGACGCCTTCAAGACGATCAACGCGTACAGCGACTACTTCAACTCGGACGCCGGTACCGTCGGCTGGCAGGAAGCCAACAACCTCATCATCAACGGGAACGCGGCGTTCTTCCACCAGGGCGACTGGGCGGCCGGCATGTACGCCGGCACCGAGGACTTCGAGTACGGCACCGACTGGGACGCCATTACCTTCCCCGGGACGGACGGGTTCTACTCGCTCAACATGGACTCGTGGACGTACCCGTCGAACAACCCCTCGCCGGAGGCCGCCACGAAGTGGCTCACCTACGTCGGCACCAAGGATGCACAGGTCCGCTTCAACACGGAGAAGGGCTCCATCCCGCCGCGTAAGGACGTCCCCATGGACGAGTTCGGTGAGTTCCAGACGAACCAGTACAGCGACTTCCAGGAGTCGAGCGCCCAGCCCCCGAGCGTCGCCCACGGCCTCGCGACGACGGCAGAAGTGCTGAGCAACCTCAAGACCGCTGTCAGCCAGAACTACTCCGGCTACACCGACTCGGCAGCCGAGAAAACCGCACAGGCCTTCGTCGACGCCTTCGGTAACTGAGCGATCGATGCGTGGAAAGATAGCGACATTCGTCCGGCGGCTCGTCCGCCGAAACCGGGTACGCGCCGACGGCGGGGAGGTAAACGCCACCCGCGACGGCGGCTTCGTGAGCGACGAGTTCACGTCCTCGCTCCCGTACTGGCTGCCCCCATTCATCATCATGGGGCTGGCCGTCTACGGGGCGATCCTCTGGAACTTCGTCCTGAGCCTCACGAACAAGTCGGGGTTCGGAAGCGCGGACTACACGAACCTCGACTTCGAGATGTACGCGAAGGCGTTCAGCGACACCGTCTTCATCGGGGCGTTACGGAACACGTTCGCGCTCCTCATCGCGTTCACGGTGCTTTGTCTCGTTGTCGGACTCGTCGTCGCGGTGCTCGTCGATCAGGGTATCCGCTACGAGAACACCTTCCGCACCATCTACCTGCTCCCGATGGCGCTCTCGTTCGTCGTCACCGCCCAGTTCTGGCTCTGGATGTACAACCAGCAGAACGGGCTGATCAACATCATCCTCGGTGTCGTCGGCCTCGGGCCCTACGAGTGGATCGGTAACCCATCCCTCGTGCTCGGTGCGGTCGTCTTCGCGCTCATCTGGCAGTTCAGCGGCTACGCGATGGTCGTCTACTTGGCCGGCCTGCGTGCGATCCCGACCGAGCAGTTCGAGGCCGCACGCGTCGACGGCGCGACGACGCTCCGGATGTACTGGCGGGTCATCCTCCCGCAGCTGAAGGGCGCGACCATCTCGGCGTCCGTCGTCCTGATGGTGTTCGCGCTGAAGGCGTTCGACTTCCTCTACTCCCTCACCGGGAGCTACTACCCGCCGAAGGGGTCGGACATCCTCGCGACGATGATGGTCCGACAGGCGTTCGTCGCCAACAACCGGGCGTACGCGGCCGCCATCGGCATCATGCTGTTCGCGCTGGCGCTCGTCGTCATCGCACCGTACCTCCTCTACCAGTACCGCGCAGGTGAACTATGACAAACACGAACTCACTCTCCGGACGGAACTGGCGACGGTCGGCGCTCTACGCCGTCCTCGTCCTCCTGGTCGTCTTCTACCTGATGCCCCTCTGGACGGGGCTGATGGCGTCGATCAAGGCCGACGTCCTCGCGACCGCACCGTTCCTTCCGCCCGCCCCGGGCGGCTTCACGACCATCCACTGGACGCGCGCCGCCAACGCGCTCGCCGGCGGGCTCGTGAACAGCCTCATCCTCGCCATCCCGGCGACGATCCTCTCGGCGCTCCTCGGGAGCATGGCGGCCTACGGGCTGACGACGCTCGAGTGGCGCTATCAGGTGCCCATCCTGATGTTGTTCATCGCGGGCATCTTCATCCCGTACCAGGCCGTCCTCATCCCGCTCTCGAAGTTCTGGGCGTCCATCGTCCCGATCAGCGACCTCGTGGGATATATCGGGCTCGCCGGCTGGGTCGGCGACCTCATCGGCCTTATCATCACACACGTCGCGTACGGGATCCCGATCTGTACGCTGCTGTTCCGCACCTACTACAAGGACTTCAACGACGAGATGATCGAGGCCGCGCGCATCGACGGTGCGACGACGCACAAGATCTACCGGCGGATCATCCTCCCGCTCTCCGTGCCGATGTTCGCCGTGACGCTCATCTACCAGTTCACGCAGGTCTGGAACGACCTCCTGTTCGCGCTGGTGCTCATCGGGCCGGGTGCGGGTGCGCCCGTCACCGTCCCGCTCAGCCAGCTCGGTGCGAGCCTCTCAGAGGTCGGCTTCGGGATCCGGATGGCCGGCGCGTTCGTCGCCGCACTCCCGACGATCATCGTCTACGTCCTGTTCGGCGACCAGTTCGCGGAAGGGGTCTCCACCTAACACACTATGGCTACACTCGAACTCGACGACATCACGAAGCACTTCGACGACGACGGCGAGACGATCGTCGCCGTCGACGACGCCAGTATCGACATCGACGACGGCGAGTTCCTCGTCCTCGTCGGCCCCTCCGGGTGTGGGAAATCCACGACCCTCCGGATGATTGCCGGCCTCGAAACCATCACGAGCGGCGAGCTCCGGATCGGCGGCCGGCGCGTCAACGAGGCGAAACCGCGCGATCGGGACATCGCGATGGTGTTCCAGTCGTACGCGCTCTATCCGCACATGTCCGTGCGGGAGAACATGAGCTTCGGCCTCGAGGAGTCCACCGATCTCTCCGACGACGAGATCGACGCGCGCGTCGAGTCCGCGACGGACACGATGGGTATCACGGATCTCTTGGATCGCAAACCCACCGAGCTCAGCGGCGGCCAGCAACAGCGCGTCGCGCTCGGGCGCGCGATCGTCCGCGAACCCGAGGTCTTCCTCATGGACGAACCGCTCTCGAACCTCGACGCGAAGCTCCGCGCACAGATGCGCACGGAGCTCCAGCGCCTGCAGGAGGACCTCGACACCACCACCGTCTACGTCACGCACGACCAGACGGAAGCGATGACGATGGGCGATCGGATCGCCATCCTCAACGACGGGATCCTCCAGCAGGTCGCCACGCCCTTAGAGGCGTACCACACGCCCGCGAACCAGTTCGTCGCGGGGTTCATCGGCGAGCCGTCGATGAACTTCTTCAACGTCGAGCTGGAGGGCGAGTCCGTCGTCGGCGACGGCCTCGATTACCCCGTGAGCGACGGCGTCCGGGAGAAACTCACGACCGATTCGCTCATCCTCGGGATCCGCCCGCAGGACATCGAGCTGGTCGAGGACGTCGAATCGGGACACGACGTCGCCGTCACCGTCGACGTCGTCGAGCCGATGGGCGACGAGAACAACATCTACCTCTCGCTCCCGGAGACGCGCGATGGCGAGACGTTCATCGCGAACGTCGACGGCCGGTCGCTCGTCGCGGAAGGCGAGGACACGGTCGCCCGCATCCCCGAACAGGCGGTCCACTTCTTCGACCGGCGGAGTGGTGAGGCGCTGCGCAACCGGGAGTTCGACGACGCCGATGTCGATCTCTCGCTCTAGCGACGGTCTCCCGCTCTAACGACGATCTCCCGCTCTAACGTCAACGTTCGTTTCTCCGCTTCTCGACACGACGATCCGCGACGTCGCGGTTTCGCGTACGCACACCGGGAGTGCGCGCTGTCTCGAATTGCGTTCTCAGGCGTCGTCGGGCGTCTTCGTCGTTAGTTCGAGCGCGTGGATGTCGGTCGTCATCGCGTCGCCGAGCGCGTCGTACACCTGCTGGTGTTGATCGACGATCGTCTCGCCCTCGAACGTCGGCGAGACGACGGTCGCGGCGAGGTGATCGTCGTCGTGTTCGCCGCGCGCGCGGCTGACGTCGGCGTCACACTCGGGGAGCGCGTCCTCGATCCGTCGCTGGACTTCCTCGGGACTCATGGATGAAGGATGGACGCGCGCGGACAAAAGGGACGCGGACGACTCAGGTCCAGCGATCGAGGCCGGTCTGCGTGAGGCTCTCCTCGATGCGCTCGAAGGCGCGCGCGGTCTCGTCGGCGGGGATCTCCCATTCGTCGGCGAGGTAGGCGCGCGCGGCGTCGAGGTCCGGATCGATCTCGGCGTCGTAGTCGTAGTCGTCGGTGACGTCGGGGTCGAGGAACAGTTCGCGGATGCGATCAGCGTCGTCGATGTATTCGTCCTCGGCGTCGAGGACGCCCCAGAGGTCGCCGTGCTCTGTTACGGCTTGCAGCGCGGTCTTCGGACCGTAGCCGCGCAATCCATCGTTGAAGTCGGTGCCACAGAGGATACCGACGTCGACGAGTTGCTCCCATGTGAGGTCGTGCTCGGCGAGGGTCGCGTCAAAGTCCATGCGCTCGACGTCGCCCTTGCTCGTGAGTTGGCGTAGCGTCAGGGGCGCACCGAGCAGGAGGCAGTCATAGTCGTCGCTCCCGACGTAATCCACGCGATCATCCGTCCGGGCCATGTAGGAGGCCTGCGCTTCGCCCTCGGCGGGGGCCTCGATCATCGGGACGTCGAGGAGGCGGAGGAGCTCGCGCGTCGTCTCGTGGATAACGTCGGTGAGGCGCTGGGTCTGCGAGTCGAGGCGCGCGACTTCGAGGGCGTCGCCGGCTTCCCGGGCCTCCTCGAGTTGTACCTCGCGCTTCTCGCGTTCCGCGCGCCGCTCCTCGACCTCCTCGTCCTTGAGGCCGACGACGCGGCCGTCGAAGACGAAGACGGGCGTGAGATCGTTCTCGAAGAACTTCGGGAGGCCCTGTACGACGCCGATAAGGTTCGGAACCTCGGTGCCGTCTGCGGTCGTGTAGGCGTCGTCGCGGGTGAACCGGACGGTCGTGGTGAGATACTTATACAGCCAGTTGTGCGCGTCGACGGCGACCGTCCCGTCGAGTTCGTCGAACCCGACCTCCTCGATGACGGCGAGCTGCCGGAGGTCCGCGTTTCCCATACGCGCCCTATCGGCGGGCGGGCCTTAACGCTCGCCTTCGCCGTCGGGGGCGGCCACGACCGCCGGAGGCCCATCACGCGCGGCGAGGAACGCGGCCTCGCCGTCGCTGAGGTCGCGCTCGCGGTAGGTGTCGAGTCCGTCGGCGTAGTGCTCGGCGCGCGCGTCGCATGGCCGTTCGAGGACGAGTTCGGCGAGGCCGGCCCGCTCGCCGGTGTAGCCGAAGCCAGCCTTGTGGAGCGCCTCGTAGGCGTAGGGGTTGTTGACGTCGATGCGGACGCGCGCGTAGCCGTCGGCGAGCAGGCGTTCCGCGGCGAACGCACAGAGGCGTACGCCGATTTCCTCGCCGCGTCGATCGTCGCGGACGGTGACGTAGCGGAGGACGACGGTGTCGGGGTCGGTTCGGTGCGGGCTGAAGGAGACGGCCCCGAGCACGCCCTCGGCTTCGCGCTCGCGTGCGTCGGGCGGCCACCCCTCGCGCTCGTGCATTCCGTCCGCGACGGCGACGGCCTTCCCGGCGTCGCCCGTGACGAACTTCCCGGCGTAGCTGAAGCGCCGCCAGTCGAGCCGGAGACGGGGCGCGTTCGGCGGGCGGCCGAGGAGGGCGAACTCCATACGTCCGATCGGAACTCGATGGCCTTGTGGATGGCGTCGCGAGCGCCCGGAACCGATACGGGAAAGCCGTGGTCGACCCAATACCTCGCACATGTCGCTCCTCGACGTCGATCGCCGGACGGTTCGGACGTTCGCGATCGCCGACCTGCTCGCCATCGTCGCGTTCGTGCTCGTGGGCGAGTTCCAGCACGGCATGCTCGCGTACAGCCTGACGCACCCGCTTCGCTTCCTCGGCGTCCTCGCGCCGTTCCTTGTCGGCTGGGTCGTCGCGGCACCGCTCTGCCGGGCGTACAGCACGCGGACGGACGCGGCACGCGGGCTCGTGGGCTGGACGGTCGCTTCGTGGCTCGTCGCCGACGCGCTCGGGCAGGCGCTCCTGCTGACGGGTGCGTTCCCCGTCGGCTACGATCCGGTCTTCGCGGTCGTCGTCGCCGTCTTCGGGACGCTCTTCCTCCTGCTCGCGCGCGGCGTCGTGTGCGCGACGCGCCTGCGCTGAGCGACCGGCGTTCCGCTCCCAGGGCAGGGGCCGACGCGCATCATAAGTTATAGATACGATATACAGTAGCAACTCGTCAATCATGGAAAACACTTATATGAATGACTCGCATACTATGTAATACATTATGACGAGTTATTACGACCACATCCTGGGGTTGATCCCCCTCGCGTTCGTCGCCGTCGCCGCCGCAGTTACCCTCCTCGGCTACTCGACGATGATCGCGATACCCGCGGCCGGTGGTGTGGGCGTCGTGCTCGTCGGCCACGCGCTCTTCGTCAGCGGGCCCACGGACGACCGCGGCGTCACCCCGATTACGTCGGCCCCGACCGGACCGGCCGCGGCGGACGACCGCGCGCCGATGCCAGCGGCTGAATAACCCCTCAATCCTTTTCCGCCCCCTCGTCTAACGTTCGGCCATGACCGACTGCCTGTTCCTCGGGAGCGACGAGGTTGCGGACCTCGCAGACCCCTCGGACTATGTCGACGCCGTCCGTGACGCATATCGCCAGCGCGGCGAGGGTGCGCCCGCCGAGCCCCGGACCAAACTCACCAACGAGGAGCCGCCGGGGATGTTCACGACGTACGCCGCCGTGCTCCCCGAGACGGGTGCGATGGGCGGCTACATGTACAGCGCGGGCTTCGGCGAGCGCGACGCGTGGTTCATGACGCCGCTCTTCGACGCCGAGAGCGGCGAACCGCTGGCGCTCCTCGACGGTGCGAGCATGAACCCGTTCAAGACCGGCGCAGCGGGCGCGGTCGGGACGGACGTGCTCGCGCGGCGCGACGCCTCCTCCCTCGCGATCATCGGCAGCGGCGCGCAGGCCCGCGGGCAGCTGCACGCCATCGCCACCGTCCGGGACCTGGAGACCGTCTGGGTCTACTCCCCCACCAAAGAGCACCGCGAGGGCTTCGCGGGCGAGATGAACAAGCGCCTCGACGCTTCGGTCGCTGCCGTCGCCTCCTCCGCGGCCGCAATTGAGGACGCCGACATCGTCGTCACCGCGACGAACGCGTCCGAACCAGTCTTCGACGGCGACCACCTCGAACCCGGGACACACGTCACCGCGATGGGGCAGTACGACCCCGAGAAGCGCGAACTCGACGCGCGCACCCTCGAACGCGGAACGTACGTCCTCGACCTCGAAGCGCGCGCCGACACGGACGCCGGCTCGTTCATCCAAGCGAAAGCCGACGGCGTCGTCGACGACGGGGACGTCTACGGCGAACTCGGCGACGTCCTCGTGAACCGGCTGCCGGGACGCGAGAGCGACGCGGAGATCACGATCTTCGACTCCGGCGGCACCGCGATCGAGACCGTCGCGGCCGCACACATGCTCTACGAGCGCGCGGCCGACGAGGGGCGCGGGCACACGATCGACTTCGCGCCCGCGAGCGACGCGCTAACCGGCGAATAACCCTATTCTTCGAGGTGCGCGACGACGCGCTCGCGGATCGCCTCGCGCGTCCGGTGGCTCCGTTCGGCGTCCGAAGCCACTTCGATCACCTGTGTCCCGTCGCTGTCGAGGCTCGCCCGATACGCCTCCGCGAAGTCGTCGTGGCCGTCGGCGCGGACGTAGTCGAAACCGTAGAGGTCGGCCGTCGGCGCGAAGTTGAGGCCGTGCGGCGTCTTGAACTGCCCCTCGAACGGCGGGTCGAAGGCCTCAATCGGGAGCATGTGGAAGATACCGCCGCCGTCGTTGTTCACGAGGACGATCGTGGCGTCGACGCCACAGCGCGCGAGCGCGAGCAGGCCGGTCAGATCGTGGTAGTAGGCCAGATCGCCCGTCAGGAGGACGAGCGGGTCGTCCGTAGCGCTCTCCGCGCCGAGCGCGCTCGAGGTGATGCCGTCGATGCCCGACGCCCCGCGATTGCCGAGAACAGTGAGAGCGGCGGTGCGCGGCGCGCCGAAGCGATCGACGTCGCGGACGGGCATGCTGTTCGAGACGAACAGCGTCGCGGGGTCCGGGGCGTCGGCGACGACGCGCCGGGCGATCGCGCCCTCGAAGCGCTCGTCCGTCGCGTCGACCTCGGCCTCGTGGACGCGCTCGGCGCGCTCGAAGGTCGACGCCGGCCAATCGGCGTCGGTGCTCTCCGCATCGAGGCGCTCTGCGAGGTCGACCGCGAGCCGCCCCGGCTCGGCCGTTACGAGATCCGCCGCACGGAACGTCGCCTCGCGCCACTCGCCCGCGGGATCGACGACGAACTGCCGTGTCCCGGTCCGTGCGAGGTAGCGTCGCAACGGCTTCGAGGTCGGCGACGCACCGACGCGGAGGACGACGTCCGGGTCCGGCCAGTCGGCCGTGACGCGCTCGGCGAGATAGCCGTCGTATCCTCCGTAGACGGGGACGTCGGCGGCGTGTGGCCCGTAGCGGAGCCCGGAGAGCGGGTCGGCGAGGATCGGGAAGCCACTTGCCGTGGCGAGCGCGACGAGTTCGGGCGCATAGTCGCGGTCAGTCGGCCCGGCGACGAGTAGGCCGCGCTCGGCCTCCTCGATCACGGCAGCGAGGTCGGCGAGCGTTGCGTCGTCGAGCGCCATCCGGCCCGGCGTCGTCGTCACGAACGATCCGTCGCGACCGCGTGCGGCGAGTTCGTGGGCGTCCTCCCACCCCTCCGGGACGGCATGGGGCGAGTCATCGGGCACTGCGGTCGGTTCGAGGGGTTTCGCGAACGGGACGTTGAGGTGGACGGGACCCGGATGGGTGCCGGTCGCGGCCGTCACGGCACGGTCGACGCGCACACGGGCCGAACGGAGCGTTCGGTCCTCGACTGCGGGCTCCGAGAGATCCGCGTAGTAGCGGACCGCGTCGCCGTAGAGCTTCTCCTGGTCGATCGTCTGGTTCGCGCCGCTGTCCCGAAGCTCCGGCGGACGATCCGCCGTCAGGGCGACGAGGGGGACGCGTGCCTGATTCGCCTCGATCACGGCCGGGTGGAAGTTCGCCGCAGCCGTCCCCGACGTGCAGACGAGCGCCACGGGATCGCCGGCACGTTTCGCGCGGCCGAGCGCGAAGAACGACGCGGCACGCTCGTCGAGATGCGAGAAGACAGTAAGATCGGGGTGGGCGTCCGCAGCGACGGTTAACGGCGTCGAGCGACTCCCCGGCGCGACGCAGACGGTCGAGACGCCCGCCTTCACGAGTTCGTCGACGAGGACGCGTGCGTACAGCGTCGCGCGGTTGGGCGCGCTCATCTCTCTCCCTCCCCGGTCGTGGCCCCCTCGCCCGTCTCGAAGACGTCGAGGATCGGCCGGTACTTCAGTTGGACCTCCGCCCACTCGGTGTCCGGGTCGGAGTCGGCGACGATACCCGCACCCGCGAACGGCCGGACGTGCGTCTCGTCGGCGAGCGCGGAGCGGAGCGCGACCGCGAACGTCCCGTCGCCCGACCGGTCGAACCAGCCGACCGGGGCGGCGTACCAGCCCCGATCGAACGTTTCGGTCTCACGGATCACGCGGAGCGCGGCGTCCGGCGGCAGCCCGCCGACCGCGGGCGTCGGGTGGAGTGCCTCGACGAGGTCGAGGACGTGCGCGTCGCTCGACGCCGTGATCGGCGTGAAGAGGTGTTGGACGGTTTCGAGCTTGCGCACGCGTCGCTCGCCCGTCTCGATAGCCGTCGCAACGCCGGCGAGCTGGTCACGGATGCGTTCGGTGACGACGTCGTGCTCGTGGCGGTACTTCGACGACGAGCGGAGGTCGGCCGCGAGCTGCTGATCTTCGTCGGGTGTCTCACCGCGCCCGACGGTCGCCGCGAGCGCACCCGTCCGCACGTCCCGATCCGCGCGGGTGACGAGGCGCTCCGGCGACGCCCCGAAGAACGTCGCGCCGTCGGTCGGCCGGAGCGCGAAGCGGAAACACGACGGGTACGTGTCGCCGAGGCGCTCCATGGCGTCCGGGAGCGAGAACGCCTCGACGAGCGTCACGTCGAGCGCCTGGGCGAGCACCACCTTCTCCAGTTCGCCCGCCGTGATGCGCTCGGTCGTGGCCGTCACCTGTTCACGCCACTCCGCACGCGACGTGGTGCGCGCCGTCGCGACGACGCCGGGTGGCGACGCCGCCGCCCGTTCATCGGGTGCGAACCGCTCGCGGACGTCCCGGAGCGTCCGCTCGACGGCCGCCTCGCTCGCATCCGGCCCGTGCGCGTTCACGGTCACCCACGTTTTCCCGGTGCCCGTGACGACCTGGACGTGCGGGAGGACGAACGACGAGGTCGGAAAGCCGTCCCACGGGCCCGTCCCCGTGTGCCCGTCGTGGAACGCGAACCCGCCGAGAAAGCGGGGGCGGGCCACCGCGGGGGCCGCTGCCGGTCGGTCGAGCGACGCGAGCACGTCGTCCGCCCGCTGTCGGACCGCCGCGAACCGTTCGGGGCCGTCGGCCGTCACCTGCGCTGCGGCCCCGTAGCCGACGATACCGGGCTCTTCGGGGGCCGTCCACACGACGTTCGGCCGCCCGAGCGTCCGCAATACGCCCGTCAGTGACGCGTCCGGTAATCGGAGCGTCCGACTGACGAGTTCCGCAGCGTCGGCCCGCGCGACGCCCTCACGAGAATCCATCTAATCGAACCGACGGCCGGGGCCGCCTTAGCCCCTACGACCGACGATCTGTTTCGGTCGTGTGCGGAACGCGGACGCGTCCTCCGGAACGACGGGGCCGCTACGCGCCGTCCGAACTCCGCTCTCGTTCCGACGGGCCCGGAACCAGCCACGCGGGCACGACCCGCGTGAGGACGACCATTCCCCCTAACTCGACGAGGGTCTGCGTGACGACGACTGCCGGGGCCAGTTCGTAGCCCGCCGGGAGCGCCAGCGCCAGCGGGAGGACGACCAGCGAGTTCCGCGTGGTGGACGTGAACACGAGCGCGCGACGCTCGCTGACGTCCATGTCGAACAGATCAGCTGCGAATCGCCCGAGGAGCGACATGACGAGGAGGAACGCGACGTACACCGGAACGACGACCGCGATCCGCTCGATCGAGTCGGCCACGCGGGGCAGTTGTGAGGCGATGACGACGAACAGCGTCAGCCCCATCAGTGGAACGGGCAACACCCTCATCGCGTCCTGCCAGGACTGGCCCCGCGACGACCGCTCCGCCCAGAGCTCGGTGAGCCACGCGAGCGTCAGCGGGAGCGCGATGAGGAGCGAAAACGCCTCGATGAAGGGGCCGGCGTCGATGGCCGCCGCAACCTCTGCGCCCATGAAGAACCAAAGGTACACCGGGAGCAAGAGGAGTTGGACCACCAGCAGGACCGGCGTCGTCGCAGTGAGCTGTTCGGCGTCGCCACCGGCGAGGTCGGTGAAGGCGATGACGTAGTCGATACACGGCGTCAGGAGGACCAAGAACACGCCCACGAGGACAACCGGCTCGGGCGGGAGAAACCGGGTGAGCCCCCACACGACGACGGGGACGACGAGGAAGTTCATCCCGAGCGCCGCCGCGATGAACCGGCCGTTCGTGAACGCGCGTCGAAACCGCACGAAGGGAATCTCGAGAAACGTCGCGTAGAGGAGCACCGCCAGCACGGGCTCGATGAGCTCCCCGATGACGGGGGCCGACCCGGGACTCGCGACCCCGACACCGACCGCCAGGACGACCCCGAGCGCGTAGACGGCGAGCTGCTGTCGCTGGAGCCAGTTCGCCGTGCGCATTCAGCTGTATCGCTCCTCGCCCCATGGATCGGCGGTGACCGAGTAGCCCCGTTGCTCCCAGTAGCCCCGGTCGGGTTCGGTGAGGAGGGTGACGCCGTCGACCCACTTCGCGCCCTTGTAGGCGTACTTGTGTGGGGTGACGACGCGGAGCGGGCCGCCGTGCTCGCGCGGGATGTCATCGCCGTCGTATCCCCACGCAAACAGCACCTCGTCGCGCGCGACGGCGTCGAGCGGGAGGTCCGTCGTGTAGCCATCGAGAGCGTGGAACATGACGTGGACGGCGTCGGAGTCGACGCCAACGGCGTCGAGGAGCGTCGTCGCGGTGACGCCAGTGAACTCGCAATCGAACTTGCTCCAGCCGGTGACGCAGTGGAAGTCCTGGCGCTGTGTCTCGCTGGGGAGCGCGCGGAACTCGTCCCACGCGAACGAGCGGGCGGTCTCGACCGCACCGCCGACGTCGAACGTCCACGTCTCCGGGTCCCACGCCGGCGTCCCCTCCATCGAGAGGACCGGGAAGCGCTCGACTTCGCGCTGACCCGGTGGGAGGCGCTCGTCGCCGAACTCTCGGTAGAGGTCCGTTACGTCGCGGACGTCGGTCCCGTCCATACCGACGGCTACGGTTCGGACGCCCCTGAGCGTACCGGTATCGGGAAACACCACGGATGGAACGGTAACTCCAGTTCCCGATACGTAAACGTGAGTTCCGTGAAGGGGAAATCGGCCCGCCAGGTTTATACCAAGCGACGCCAAATCTCGGAACAGACGAATGCCAAAGGTGGAAATCAACATCCCCGACCACATCGAAATGCAGATCGCCCAGCTCGTCGAACAGGGTGAGTTCCTCACCCGGGAGGACGCGATCAAGGACCTCCTCTCCGCCGGCGTCAAGGCGTACAAGACCAGCGGCCCGATGGACGACGACGAGCCCGGCCTCGAAGACGAGGGCATGATGGGCCACGACGACGAGTACGTCTTCTAACTCGCTTTTTCCCGTATGTGACCGGCTGGCGAGCAAGGTTTAACCCTCGGTACGTCCAAATCGCGGTATGCACAAGGACGAACTGCTCGAACTCCACGAGGAGATGGTGGAGATCATGGAGACGTTCTCGGAGTACGAGGGCGTCGACGAGAGCGTCTTCGAGCCCTACGAGGAACTCGACATCGACCCCTCCCACGTCCACAAGTCGAAGAGCGAGCACAAGCACGCGGTCTTCGTTCTCGGAAACGCGCTCGCCGTCGCCATGAGCGAGGACGAGTTCTCGAACGCCGGTCGGATCTCCAAGCGCATGGAGGAGCTCGCGGACGACGCCGGCGGCAAGCTCTGATCTCCGGAAAACGTTTTACGTCGGTGCCGCCACGGGGGGCGTATGCAGACACGCACAGCCGAGCGCGTCGAGTCGTGGGACACCCGCCCGTATTCGGGCGGTGCGGACGCGCTCGCTGAGCTCGCAGCTGCGGACTTCTCCGGCGTCGTCGCCGCCGGTGGCGCACACCTCTTCTTCGTCAACGGCCGTGCCGTTACCGTCGCGGACGGCACCGTCGCGGACGTCGCAAAGGACTCGGGCGAGGTCCGGAGCGCGCCGGAACGCTCGTTGGCCCTTCTCCTCGCGATGCACGAATCGGGTGGCGAGACGCGCGCGCGCTACTACACGAACGAGACGCCGCTCGCCGAGACGGACGAGGCGCTCCGCGACGCGGGATTCACTGGCTACATCGAACTCTCCGAGAACGTGCTGAGCGGCGACTACTACGTCGCGTACTACGGCGGCCGGTCGTTCCCCGTCGCCTTCGTCGGGAACGCCCCGGAGGTGTTCACTGGCGAGGAGGCTTTCGAGCGTGCCGCCGACGAGGTTGGCGTCTACGAAGTCGTCTCCACCGATCTCGCGTTCCCCGACCTTCCGGAACCCGAGGAGCCGGTCGACGAGACAGCGGCGATCGGTACCGAAGCGACCGATGCCGAGGCGGACCAGTCACCGGAAACGGCTCCTGAATCGGGTTCTGAGACGCTGGAAGCCGACGACGCGACGACGAGCGGAACGACGACCGACGACACCGACCGAGTCGGCGACGACAGCGATGTCGTCCCCGACGAGCTCGCTATCGCAGCTGCCGGGCCGGCCGATGGGAGCGACGCCGAGACGACCGACACGGCGGATGACGCGGCGACGGGCGACGACGAGACGGATGCTGCACCGAATACCGGTACGACGACTGATGCACCGGATAGCGAGGCGACGAGCGGCGTACCGATCGGCGACGTACAGGATGACGAAACGACCGACGACGCACCAGACGGCGAAACGAGCGCGCGGAGCGACACGGATGGCGAGAGCGCGCTGGAGCCGCTCGAAGCCGGGAGCGACGTCGAGCGCGACGACACGACGGCCGACGCGAGGACCGAATCACCATCGGACGCAGCGGGTCAGTCGGGACCCGACGCCGAAGCCGAGCCGGCACCGGATACTGGAGACGAGCCAGCACTCGACACTGACGACGCATCGACGACCGACGCCGAGACGACCGTTGAGGGGGCCGAGGCCGAGCACACCGACGGGATGACGGTGGACAACGGCTCGACGGCGGGCAAATCGGCGGATGGAGACGAGCCGAGAGCCGGAGACGCCTCGGACACGACGAACGAATCCGACACATCCGCCGAACGCGGTGCGGCGGCGCAGGAAATCCCGACGGCCGAGCACGAGGCGCGCGTCGCGGAGCTCCGCGAGGCGATCGAGGAGCGCGAGGCGCGCATCGAGGCATACGAGGATCGCCTCGCCGAACGCGAAGAGCGCGTCGAGACGCTGACGGAGCGGGCGGAGAGCGCCGAAGCGGCGGTCGAGAAGCGGGAGGCGGAACTCGATCGGCTTCGTGGGGAGCGCGACGATCTCCGCGAGACGGTCGCGGCGCTGGAGGAGCGCGTCGCCGACCTGGAGGCGGACCTCGAAGCGGCGGGCGGGCGGGTCGATCCCGCGACGGAGCGCGATCCCGAGGATGTGCTCGCGGGCACGAACCTCTTCGTGCGCTACGAATCGAAGGCTGACCCGACGCTTTCCGCGCTCGGCGAGGCCGACCCCGAGGCGATCGACGCGAACCTCAGGCTCGAACACCACACGAGCTTCGACGCGGCGGACACGACGGTCGCGGGCGACGACTACCGAACGTTTCTCGAGGCATCCGCGCCCTTCCGGTTCGTCTCGTGGGTCGTGCGCGAACTCCCCTTTGAGATCGCCGAGACCGGCCATCGAACCGGGCTCGCAGATCTCTACGAGGCGATCCCGGAGATCGACCGCGCGGAACTCGACGGGACGGTGTCGGTCACGACCGAGGACGGCGAGACGGTGACGAAGTCGTTCGACGTCGTGTTACGCGACGGGATGGGTGAGCCGCTCGTCGTCGCCGCGCTGAACACGAGCCGTGAGCCGGTAACTGGGGACGAAATGGAGGCGCTGACGGCGGCGGCCTCGGCTGTCTGTGCGGGCGTGGAGACGCTCGGGGCGGCCGTGTCCGTCACGGCGTCGTTCTTCGAGCCGGACGCGCTGGAGACGGCGAACGACGCGGCAGCGAGCGGTGGCTTCCTGCGTCGAAGCGAGAAGGAGAGTTACGTCAAAGTCGCACGCAAACGCGGCTACCACCTCTGTCTCGTGGAGGATCGCGCGGGATCGTTCCACGTCACCGTGCCCGAACTCTAGTTCTCCGCTTCGGCGGCCGATTCGATCTTCATCGAGTGGAGTTTCGTGACGGTCTCATCGACTTTCTCGTCGAGTTCCTCGACGAACTCGTGGGTGTGGTCGGTCGTGATCGCCCCCTGGCTCGACGGCTCGATGAGGTTCTCCTCTTCGAGGACGCGGAGGGAGTAGCGCACCTTGTGGTGCGGGTAGCCGGTTTCGTTGGACATCTTGACGATCCCGATGGGTTCGTTCTCGATGACCATGCGGAGCACTTCGAGGTGGCGTTCGAGCATATCGACCTCTTTCTCAAGTCGGTCTATCATGGCATTTGTTAACTTGTCGGGGCAACCTTTAAAGGTTGTCCTATACCTCGGAAAATGCGGGCGTGTCCCGTGGTTTCACACGGGGAGGATTTACGTCTTTCTGCCCCGAACGATGGGCCCGTTCGTGGGTAGCGAAACGGAGACGCCAGCAAAGCGTACCCATGTATGTGTATATATTCGGAGCATGGACCGTAACGGGTTTCACCGAGGGGGCGGAACGTCCGGCGTATGACCGTTACCATCGTCGGCTCGCAGTTGGGCGACGAGGGCAAAGGCGGCGTCGTCGACATCTTCGGCGATGCCGTCGACGTCGTCGCTCGCTACCAGGGCGGCGACAACGCCGGCCACACCGTCGTGCACGAGGGCGAGGAGTACAAGCTCTCTCTCGTGCCCAGCGGTGCCGTCCGCGGTAAGACCGGTGTCCTCGGCAACGGCTGTGTCGTCAACCCCGAAACCCTCTTCGAGGAGATCGACGCCCTCCAAGAACGCGGTCTCGACCCGGACGTTCGGGTCGCCCGCCGTGCGCACGTCATCTTCCCCTATCACCGCGTCCTCGATGGTATCGAGGAGGAAGCGAAGAGCGAGGACGGCGAGGAGGTCGGTACCACCGGACGCGGGATCGGCCCGACCTACGAGGACAAGGCCGGCCGTCGCGGAATTCGAGTGGGTGACCTCGTCGACCCCGAGGTGCTCAGGGAGAAACTGGAGTACGTCGTCCCGCAGAAACGCGCGCTCGCGGAGGACGTCTTCGGCGTCGAGGTCGGCGACGAATTCGACATCGACGCCCTCCACGCGGAGTACAGCGAATACGCCGAGCGCCTCGTTGAGGAGGACATGCTCGTGAACGCCGGCGACTTCCTCGCGCGCGAGCTCGATCGCGACGCGAACGTCATGTTCGAGGGTGCACAGGGGACCCTCATCGACATCGACCACGGCAACTACCCCTACGTCACGTCCTCGAACCCGACCGCGGGCGGTGCGTCGACCGGAACCGGCCTCGGCCCGAGCGTCGTCGGCGAGGGCGACGTCATCGGTATCGTGAAGGCCTACCTCACCCGCGTCGGAAGCGGGCCACTCCCCACCGAACTCGGCGGCGTCGAGGGCGATACGCCCGACTACACGAACGGCGAGGGACGCCAAGAGGAGCTCGCCACGTACATCCGCGACGAGGGCGGCGAGTACGGCACTGTCACCGGTCGCCCGCGCCGCGTCGGGTGGCTCGACCTCGCGATGTTGCGCCACTCCACCCGCGTCAACGGCTTCTCGGGCATCGTCATCAACCACCTCGACGTGCTCGCCGGCTTGGACGAGGTGAAGATCGGCGACGCGTACGAACTCGACGGCGAGACAGTCGAGACGCTTCCCGCGACGACGGAGCGCTGGGCTGCATGCGACCCCGTCTTCGAGACGTTCGACGGCTGGGACGAGTTCGACTCCGAGGTCGTCGCCGAGGAGGGATACGACGCCCTCCCCGCGGAAGCGCGCGACTACGTGGAGTACATCGAGGCCGAGCTCGGCGTCGATGCCTACGCCCTCGGCGTCGGGCCGGGCCGCGAGGAGACCGTCGTACGGACGAACCCCTTCGGGGAGTAACGGCTTCTCCCGCGCGGACCCGTCGGAGTGGGTAACGCGCAGGCGAACCGAACCGACGATCGCTGGGAGTGAGGAAGGCTTTTGGGTGGCCGCCACCCACGCTCACGGTATGAAACGGGACCTCATGGACATCGTCTGCTGTCCGCTCGACAAGCACGACCTCGACCTCGACGTCGAGGCCGAAGAGGACGGCGAGGTCGTCTCCGGGACGCTGACGTGCACGGACTGCGGCGAGACCTACCCGATCGAGGACGGCATCCCGAACCTCCTCCCGCCGGACATGCGCGAGGAGACGCCGGCCTAACCCGGCACAAACGACCGCAACGGACGAACCTTTTTGCCGTCGGGCGTCGTCTGCCCGGCCGAACGTGCCTCTGACGCTCACGGTCGACCTGAACGACGACCACGCGCACGCGCTCGACGCGTCGCCCGTCCCCTTCGAGACGGACGGCTCGTTCGACGTCGAGATCGTCAATCACGGTGCCGGGAGCCACGTCCACGTCCACACCGACGAGGCCCTCTCGCGGGTCGCGAGCCCGGAGAGCGGCAACTACTACGTCCCACCGGAGTCGCGCGAGCGGATCAGCGTCGCCGTCGGGGAGCCGGGGCCGCGACCCGTCGAGGGATCCCTCCAGATCGCCGCGGGCTACGGGGCCGAACGACTCGACATCCCCGTCCGGATCGTCGAGCGCGAGACGCCGAACAGCGTCGACGTCGACGAGTCGCTCGGCGAAGTCACGATCGACGAGCAGGACGAGAGCGGGCCGGCTCTCTGGACGTTCGTCCCCGCTGCCGTCGCCGTCGTCGGCCTCGCGTTCGCGGTGCTCGCCGTCCTTCTCGTCGGCGAGGTCGTCGGTGTCGTCGTCGCCGCGCTCGCGATCGCCTGCGGCGTCGCGGCGTGGTACGCGCTGCGTTAGTGGTCGGCCCCGAGGTCGCGGCCGCGTTTCGCGCGGAGGTAGCGCGCCCGATAGCGGTTCGCGCCGTCGCCGAGATCGGCCTCGCGGATCTCGTCCACGCGGTCGTCTGCGACGGCGTCGATGCGGTCACCGAGTCCCTCGAACTCGCTCTCGGAGAGCGTTAGCTCGTAGGTCTCCTCGGGTTCGCCTTCGAGTTTCGTGAACTCGCGCGCCGCCGCGACGAACAGCGAGCAGGGCTCGCGACAGGGGAACTCGCCGTCGCCGCGCGGGACGTCGAGTTCGGTGTCGGCGTCGTGGTCCCACTCGCGGCGTTTCAGACACTGACTATCGACGCAGCACGCCTCGGCGGCCCACGCGAGCGCGTCGGCCGGGAGGTCGGAGACGAGGTCGTAGATGCCGGTCTGGCGCGCCGCCGTCTCGCGCCAGTGGGTGACGTCGAGATCACCGGCACGCTCGCGGTGCCAGTTGGCGATCGTCGCCGGATAGACGAAGTCGACGGTCTCAACGAGGTCGTCGCCGTCGAGATCGACGAACCGCCAGCCGTGCGGGAGCGACGGGGCGGTCGAGAGCGGCCGATATCGGCCGTCGTCGTCGTGCTTGACGAGGTCACGCGCGTCGCGCGGATCGCGGTAGTCGTCGAGATCGCGTGGATCGGCGTCCGCGTCGTCTTGGTGGCGCACGTCGTAGACGCGCTCGCCGCCCGCCCCGCGGAGGCGGACGCGAATCCATAGTTCGCCCCATGTGCGAACGCGGCCGCCGTCGCGGAGGGTGGCGAGCCGGGCGCGGGCATCCGTGGTGTCGTCATCGCTCTCCGCACGACCGTCACCGTCGGCCACGCCCTTGACGGGCGCGCCTTCGAGCCACCGGAGGAACGCCCGGCGTGCGGTCCCGTGTCCGCCGACCGTCTCCTCCCAGTAGCGCCAGTTGGCGACGTACGGATCACCGTCGGCGAGGGCTGCGAGCTCGCTCGTGTCGATCCCGCGTTTCGAGACGGCGGGCGTCTCGAAACGATAGCCGTACGTGGTGCTCTCGACGACGAGCCCGTCGAAGTCGATGCCGTCGACGGCCGCGTCGAGGAGCGCGGCGGCGTCACTCGTCATCGCGACTCCCCCGCGGCCGCATCAGGATTCGCGTCCGATCCGCCGCGTGTCCTCTCGCGAACGGCCTTGATGGCGTCCGTGACGTCCGCACCCGCGTCGGCCGCCCGTTCGAGGATGACGTCCGCAACGAGCGGTTCGGTGCCGACCGCGCCCGCGTACCATATGTCGACGCTGTCGACCGCGGTGGGGACGTCGTACCCCTCCCGATAGTCGTCAGTGAGGCCCATGTCCTCCGGGATGTCCTCGCGGGTGTGGAAGCCGTCCGCGACGAAGAGCGGCACGACGACGACATCGTCCGTCTCGAACAGTGTCGCAACATCGTCGACCTCCGGTTCCTCGTCCATGAACACCGCACGAACGTCGGCGAACAGCCCGCTCGCGCGGAGCCGGTCGGCGTGGTAGTAGATCGCCTTCGCGGAGTTCTCGTTGCGTTCGGTGCCGTGGCCGACGACGGCGAGGCCGAAGTCCGTGAGGTCCTCGCGCTCAGTGATCGAGCGCGCCCGCTCGACGATGACGTCGCCCATCGCGTCGTGCGTCCCCACGGGCCCGCAGTAGTGGACGGTCTTCCCGACGTCCGTCGCCGTGAGGGTGGCGTGGTCGGCGTCGGTCCCGTCGGAATCCCAGTCGTCGACATCCCACCCGGCTAAGCGGAGTTCGCGCGGGATGACGCGCTCGGTGAAGTAGCCCTCGGAGACGAACAGCGGCACGACGTACACCGCCTCGGATTCGAGGGTGCGCAACACCTCGCGAAAGGACGGCTCCTCCTTCCAGAAGGCCTCCCGTACTTCGTCGAACGCGCCGGTCGCGCGGATCGTGTCGGCGTGCGCGAACGTTGGCTCGCTCGACCCCGGGTTGAGGTGCGAACCGTGCGCCGCGATGACGAGCGCTTGCATGGACCAGGATTGGCGCGCGCCGACCTTAGGACCACCGTCTCCCGCAGTCCGCCGCCCGACGCGCTTGGATCGGTGTCGTCCTCATGTCGCGGCGTCACCCCGCATCGAACTGTCGCCCGCACGTCGCAAACGTTACTTCCTCGTTGTCCCTGCGGGCGAGTATGACCGAGACGCTCGCCGAGCGCACGCGGGACGCGCTCCGCGACCACCCGTTTCTCGCCACGGCGCTACGCGCCGGCGTCGTCAACTACGCCGCCGCGGCACGCTTCCTCGGCCTCGACGACGATGCGGACGTCGAGGCAGCCGCGACCACGCTCCGCCGCTACGCTGACGACCGTGACGAGTACGCTACCGAATCACGGGAGGTGCGCGTCACGATGGAGAGCGGCCTCGGGCGCGTCGACGGCGACGGCCTGCTCGTGGTGAACGGCGTCGGTTTCGCACCCGGTGAAGGTTCGCTCACGGGCGTGCTCGCGACCGGGGAGGTGGACGCGGCGGCGCTCGGTGTCGTCCTCGGCCGACTCGCGACAGAGGAAACACCGGTCGAGGCCGCGGGTGTCGCTGGCGACGGCCTCCTCGTCGTCGTGAGTCGCCGCGACGGCCCGGACGCTCTGCGTGCGGTCGAGGCGGCGCTCGACGCCGTGCCGACGGCCGACTGACAAGGCGGCGTGACGACCGCGAGAGCGATGGTTTAACCACCGGGGTCGCCCTATCCGGCGACCATGACGCTGCGCGTGCGCAACACGCTCTCCGGCGAGACGGAGGAGTTCGTCCCCGAGGACCCCGACAACGTCCGCCTCTACTACTGCGGGCTGACGACCTCGGATCCTCCGCATCTCGGCCACGCCCGCTCGTGGGTGCACGTCGACGTGATGAGCCGTTGGCTCCGCTTTTCGGGTTACAACGTTCATCACGTCGAAAACCTGACCGACGTGAACGAGAAGATCGTCGCGCGCGTCGGGCGCGACGGCGACGACGAGAACGACGTCGCCGAACACTACATCGCGGAGATCGTGGAGTCGATGCGCGCGCTCAACCTCGAACGCACCGAGGTCCGCCCGCGCGTCTCCGAGCACGTCCCGGAGATCATCGACCTCGTGGAGACCCTCGTGGAGAGCGGCCACGCCTACGAGGCTAACGGCTCCGTCTACTTCGACGTCACCACCTTCGAGGAGTACGGGAAGCTCTCGAATCAGAGCTTAGAGAACATCGAGGAGCAGGGCGACCCCGACGAGCGCTCGGAGAAACGCAACCCCGCGGACTTCGCGCTGTGGAAGGCGGGCGGCGTCGACACGGGGGCCATCGAGCGCCACCGCGGACGCGATCACCCGGGGACCCCCGCCCACCCCGAAGGCCAGACGTGGGAGTCGCCGTGGGGCGAGGGGCGACCCGGCTGGCACATCGAGTGCTCGGCGATGAGCATGACGCATCTCGGCGAGACCCTCGACATCCACGTCGGCGGGCGCGACCTCGTCTTCCCGCACCACGAAAACGAGATCGCTCAATCGGAAGCCGCGACCGGCCACACGTTCGCGAACTACTGGCTCCACTGCGCGCTCTTCGAGATGGACGAGGAGAAGATGAGTTCGAGCCTGGGCAACTTCGTCACCGTGCAGGACGCCGTCGCGGAGTACGGCACGGACGCCCTCCGACTGTTCATGGTGTCGGGGACGTACAACAGTCGCCAGACGTACTCCGAGGAGGCGATCGACGAAGCCGTCGAGCGCTGGGAGCGCCTCTCGCGGTGCTACGACGACGCCGTCGCCGCCCTCGACTCCGTGGACGCGCACACGAAGACCGTCGACGACGACCTGCGCGACGCGACCGAGACCGCGGGGGCGGACTTCGAGGACGCGATGGACGACGACTTCAACACCCGCGAGGCGCTGAGCGCGCTCTCCGACCTCGCCTCCGCGATCAACGTCCACCTCGCGGAGCACGACGCGTACGACTATCGTGGGCTCAAGGACGCCGTCGAGGCCTTCGAGACGTACGGGGGCGACGTCCTCGGCTTCACGTTCGGTGGCGAGGCCGGCGGCGACGTCACGCTCACCGGCGATCTCGTCGAACTCGTGTTGGAACTCAGAGAGAAGGCGCGCGACGCCGGCGAGTACGAGCGCGCGGACCGCCTTCGAAACGAGTTAGAGGCGCTCGGCGTGACTGTCGAAGATACTGACAGCGGTCCAACGTATCGGCTCTGACGGCCGGTGTCTTTTTTCCGACGTGGAGAATAACCCGGTGTAGAGATGCGAGATCGGCTTTTCGCGGTCGCGGGGGTGCTGTTGCTCGTCTCCTTCGCCGGGTGTTCGATGCTCACCGGGGGGCCGGTGACGTTCGGCGCGAACAAGGCCACGGTGAGCGAGCAGGCGCTCTCCCAGACCAACTATGAGGAGCAGTCGGTGAACCAGTCCGTCATCACCCGGAACGTCAGCGCGGCCGGCCAGTCGAAGACGGTGAAGGTGACGAACTGGATCGCCCAGTACGACCGTTCGGTCGACCTCGGGCCGCTTGGCTCACAGCGCGCCGCGGTGTTCAGCGTCGTCGCCAGCCCGCAGGTAAACGTCCTCGGCAAGTCGTTCAACCCGATCGGTGACTACCCGCGCGAGCGGATCGTGATGATGCTCCAGTCGCGCTACGAGAGCATCGACAACGTCCAACCCGTCGGGAACTACTCGGCGACGGTGCTCGGGCACAACACCACCGTCGGGAAGTTCAGTGCCGAGGCCAAACTCGTCGGCGGGCAGTCCGCTGACGTCTACGTCCATGTGACGCGCGTCCAAGACGGGGACGACTACGTACTCGCCGTCGCCGTCTACCCGCAGCACCTCGACGACACCGAATCGGAGCACGTCCGAACGCTGCTCGGCGGCGTCCAGCACGACACGAGCAGCGAGTAACAACCGACGACAACGCTTTTCGTCCGTCCGGGCGACCCTCGCCGTATGCATCGGCTCGCTGGCTTCGGTCTCCTCATCAGCGTGCTCGGCGTCGTCGGATACGTCGTGGGGGTTCTCTACTCCTACCCAGGCCGTTCGTTCGCCATCACCGCAGTAATGGTCGGCATCACGCTCTGTGCGATCAGCGAAGGCCGCCTCATCGGGGGAGAAGAATGACGGTCAGTGCCGTCGTCTACGCGTCCGATGGCGTCACGACCTACGACGACCTCGACGCCGCGAAGGCGGCCGCCGGGACGACGTGGGTTCGGCTCGCCGAGCCGACATCCGACGAACTCGAACGCGTCGCGTCCGTCTACGGTCTCCACCCGCTCGCCGTCGAGGACGTTCAGAACGACGTCCGGCCGAAGATCGAGGAGTTCGACGATCACGCGTTCGTCCTCGTGAAGGCCGCCCGGCTCGCCAGCGGCGACACCTCCTTTCGCGGCGAGCTGCTCACGAACCCGATCGGCCTTTTCGTCGGTAACGACTGGCTCGTCACGCACGCGGTCGACGACTGTCCGGCCGTCGAGCGGACCTGGCAGTTCGTCCGCACCGAGGACGACAGGGTCCTCCAGCGCGGCCCGGACTTCACCGCCTATCGGATCGTCGACGCCGTCGTCGACGACTACTTCGGCGCGCTCGACGACGTCGAGGACCGCCTCGAATACGTCGAGGACACCGTACTCGATGAGACGGAGGGCGACGTGCTCGCGGAGATCAACGACGCGAGGCGCGAGCTGCTCGCGCTTCGCAAGCTCCTGTGGCCGACCCGCGACGCCATCGGTGCCCTCTCGCGCGGCGATCCCCCACAGATCCGCGAGGGGACGGAGAAGTACTACCGCGACGTCTACGACCACCTCGTCCAGCAGGTCGATCTCGTCGAGACGTACCGCGATCTCGCCGCCGGCGCGCGCGACATCTACCTCAACACGCTCTCGATGAGCACGAACGAGGTGATGAAGAAACTCACCGTCGTCGCGACGATCGTCCTCCCGCTCACGCTCGTCGTCGGGATCTTCGGGATGAACTTCGCCGAGGCCCCGTGGAACATGCCCGAGCTCGCGTGGCCGTACGCCTACCCCGCCGTCATGCTCGGCATGGGGGTCGTCTCCCTGATCCTCCTCTGGTACTTCCGCCGCGAGAGCTGGCTCTAGGCGAGACAGACGGGCACGACGAGGACGCCCATCAGGTGGACGCGACGCGCGCCGAAGTGCGGCGGGACGAACCCGAGGAGCGTCGCGCCGGCGAGTACGGCGAGGCCGATCGGGCCGGCGAGCACGACGCTCAGTATCGCGACGAGGGCGCACGCACCCGCACAGACCCACGCGGTCGGGAGCGCGGTGACGGTGGCGAGGTATCGCTCACCGACGGCGACGACGAGGACGACCCCGATCGCGGCGGCGAGAAGGAGGCAGGCGACGTAGAGCGGGAGATCGAGCGGCGCAGCGCTCCGATCGAGCGCGACGACGACGCCGGTGTGCGCCTCACCGAGAGCGACGAAGGCGAAGAGGGCGAAGATCGTGTTACTGGTGTTGACGCCGCTCGTCGCGACGAGGAACGCCCGATCCCCCGTCGCCTCGTCGAGTCGGGGGAGCGCGGCGAGCGCGACGACGGCCGCGACGGCGCTCGACACCCCCGCCACGTAGCTCACCGCCGCACCGGCGACGGCCCCGGCGAGCGCCGCGAGCGAGGTGGTCCGTTTCGGGGCGCGGATCACGGCGTCGGCCTGTGCGGGCGGCCCGTGGCCGCGGAGCGCTGTCAGCAACACCGGCAGCCCGAACAGCCCCGCGAACGCCGGCATCAGGAGGTCGCCGTCGCCGAGCAACGGGTGCACCGGGAGGTCGAGCGCGACGAGGCCGAACGCGCCGGTGAGCGCGAACGCGAGACACGCCCCGACGCGTCGCCGTCGCGTCGGCTCGGTGAGGACGAGGAAGACGACGACGGCGGCGAGGAGGACCGACAGGTGTGCCCGGACGGCGGGCGCGAGCGGGCGGACGAGGAGCGTGACCGGCCAGCCGAGGAGACACGCGAGCAGGGCGGCCGCGCCGCTACCGAGCGCGGAGAGCCGGAGTGCCTCGCGCCCGCGACCGTCGAGGACGAGGCGGTGTCCCGGGAGCGTTGAGGGTGCCATTGCGGCGTCGGGGACGCCGAGCGCGAGCGCGGGCACGACGTCGAGGATCGAGTGAACGACGCCGGCGACGAGCAACGTGATCGCGACGCCGCGTGCCGGACCGGGGAGCACGGGTGCGGCAGCCGCGAGCAGTATGGCGAGCGTGTTGACGTGGAGGCCCGGCGTTAAGCCGGAGCACGTCCCCAGTGCGACGCCGACCACAACGCAGGCCAGCGCCACCGCTGCCGACTGCGTTTCCAGGCCGAGGTGGACGCCAAACGCGTACATCGGAGTGAGGTGGGCGCGCGATCGGACTTGAATGCGCGTACGCGCGCGGTGTCGTCCCACCTCTGAACGGCGCTGTCGCTACGCGACGCGGCGTCGAAAGAAAGAACGTGATTGGGTGTCGCGGGGCGTTAGCCGAAGAGGTCGCCGAGACCCTCGCCGGAGGCCTCCTCGTCCTCTTCTTCGCCGCCTTCCTCCGCTTCCTCAGCGGCCTCGGCTTCCTCGGACTCCTCCTCTTCGGCCTCGGACTCCTCGGCACCGCCGGAGGCGGCACCACCGGACGCGCCGGCGGCCGGGACGGCCGCGGCGGACTCGATGGCGTCCTCGATGTCGACGTCTTCCAGCGCGGCGACGAGGGCCTTGACGCGGGACTCCTCGACGTCGACGCCGGCGGCCTCGAGAACCGCCGTGACGTTGTCCTCGTTGATCTCGTCGCCCGATTCGTTCAGGATGAGCGCAGCGTAAACGTATTCCATTGTTATAGGTGTTGTGGGGGTGGGTTAGTTAGTCGCCGAACATGTTTCCGAGGCCTTCCGCGCCGTCGTCGTCGTCGCCCTCGTCGTCGGGCGCTTCGGACTCGGCTTCGTCCTCGGTCTCGTCGGCGTCCGGTTCGTCTTCTTCGGGCTCCTCCGTCGTGGACTCGGCGGGCGCTTCCACGCCGCGGAGCTCCTCGGGGAGTGCGTCCTCGTCGTCGATGTTGGCGGCGAGCGCGCGAACCTGCGCGTCGGCCGTGCTGACGAGGTCGTCCATCAGGTCGGGGCTCTCGATCGCGGCCTCCAGACCGACGCTCTTCGCCTCGCCGGACGCCTTGCGAAGCATGTCCGGGGCGGTGGCGGCGGTCGGGTATTCGGCGTTGATGGAGAGGTTGCGCGCCGAGGCGACGGCGGACTGGATGTCCGCGCGGTACTCCTCGACGTCGATCGCGAGGTCCTCGGGGTCGAAGAGGACGCCCTCGCTGTAGACGCTCCGGAGGTCGAGTCCGACCTCCTTGGGCTCGATGCCGAGTTCACCGAGAACGTTGGCGACGTCGTCCGAGACGACCTCGCCCTCCTCGGTGACGACGGAGTCGGAGAGCACCTGAATGGAGCCCTCCTGAATGCGTGCGTCAGCACCGATCTGCTGGAGTTCGCCGACGAACGGGCCGGGGTCGATCCCAGTGTCACCCTCGGGGATGACGATGTCGTTCGGGGCGACCTCGCCCGCGTTGATCGGCGCGGGCGTCTTCGAGGCCTCGAGTTCCTTGTAGAGGCCGAACGGGTTGTCGTTCGTACCGACGAGCCCGACCTGCCCGGTGAGGAACTCGGTAAGCTGTTCGAGGCCGTCGTCGACCTCGTCGAGCGCGCGAGCGAGGAGCGTGTTCCGGCTCATCCGGAGCTCGGCGCTCCCGTGGAGCTCGCGGCGCATGTCCTGGAGCTGGCGCGAGGGGATGCCCGCGACGTTGACGACGCCGACGGAATCGTAGGACCGGAGGAACTCGGTGAGTTCTCCGACTTCCTCCTTCTTCCACTCGGGAATCGTCTCGGTGGTACGCTCGGATACGGACATTTAGGCCACCTCCTCGGACGGGCCCATCGTCGTCTTCACGTAGATGGAATCGATGTTGAGCGGGCCCTTTTCGAGGTTCGCGTGCAGGCGACGGACGATAACGTCGATGTTCGACGCGATCTCCTCGGCGCTCATGTCCTCCGCACCTACGCGGGTGTGGAAAGTGCGCCGGTCGCGCGAGCGCAGCTGCACGGTGTTTTTCATTCGGTTGACGGTTTCGACGACGTCGTCGTCGGGCTGGAGCGGGGTCGGCATCTTCCCGCGGGGACCGAGAACCGTACCGAGATAGCGACCGATGTCCTGCATCAGGGACGCTTCCGCGATGAAGAAGTCGGTCTCGTCGGCGAGGTCCTTCGCTGCGTCGTCGTCGTCGCCAAGGTCTTCGAGGTCGTCGCCACCGAGGACGTCGTCTGCGACGTCTTCGGCGCGTACGGCCGTCTCGCCTTCGGCGAACACGACGATATTGGTCTCCTGTCCGGTGCCCGACGGCAGCACGACGCTCTCGTCGACGCGGTTCGACGGGTCGTTGAGGTCGAGGTCACGAAGGTTGATCGCGAGGTCGACCGTCTCGCGGAAGTTCCGCGGCGGGGCGTCCTCGATCGCGTTCGCGACTGCCTCTTCTATGTTGTCTGCCATCTTTCACCTCCGTAGTGTGTTTGCCCCCGTCAGGGGAGCTGCTACGGGTCAGTGAAACAGGCTACGCCTGTCTCCTCTGAGGAGAGACGGATGCGACGCATAAAAGCGTCGTTTTAACTGCTCCGTGGGCCGGTCTCACGGTCCGTCTGTGCCGGGACGGTCGTCTTCGACTCGGAGCGGTGCGCCTATGCACTGGCCGCCCGTTGATCGGACAAGATGCGAACGCGACGTGACGTTCTCGCGACGACGGGAGCTGTCGGTGCAGGACTACTGGCGGGTTGCGCGTCCTCGGGCGGGAACGGGGGCGAAAGCGACGGCGACGACACGGCGGAATCAACCACGACCCGCGACCTGGTCGACGTCGACGTCCCGGACGACCCGGACGTCACGCCCGTCGAATCGCTCCCGACGCCCGTCCGGGGTGACCCGGACGCCGCGGTGACGGTGCAGGTTTTCGAGGATTACGCCTGCCCGCACTGTGCGACCTACGCGACGGAGGTCATGCCCCGACTCGTCGAGAGCTACACACAGCCCGGCGAGATCCGCTACGAGCACCACGACTTCCCGCTCCCCGTGAGCGAGGAGTGGTCGTGGGCGGCGGCGAACGCGGCCCGCGCGGTGCAGGACGCCCTCGACGACGCGGCGTTCTTCGAGTACACGCACACGCTGTTCGCCCACCAAGACGCGTACGTCGGTGCGGGCGCGACCGGCTACGACTACCTCGCGACCGTCGCCGCGGACCTCGGCGCGGACCTCGGCGCGGACGCGACGACGGTTGTCCGGGCCGCAAAGGGCGGCAAATACGATCCCGTCCTGAAGGCCGATCGACAGCACGGCCGCGATATGGGCGTCCGGGGCACGCCGACGGTGTTCGTGAACGGGACCGCGACCGACAGCCCGGGGTACGACGCGATCAGCTCGGCGATCGACGAGGCGCGCTCGACCTGAACCGACGGCGACCGGCTGGCGGTCCCGGATCGGTACGTGGCTGGCGGCCGCGGACCGGTACCTGTTTTCTCGCGCGTGGGCTACGTGCGTGTATGCGACGACGAACGTATCTGGCCGGTGTGGGCGCGCTCGTTGCGCCCGCGATCGCCGGCTGTGGCGACGGATCGTCCGCTTCTGAATCGACGTCGACGACGCCCCTCCCACCGGACACCGTTCGGTGTGCCCTCGTCGACTACGCCTTCCGACCGGGGACGGACGACCCCCTGACGATCGACACGGGGACGACCGTCCGGTTCGTCTGGCGGACCGGCGGACACAACGTCGTGCCGACGGAGCAACCGGCGGGCTCGGACTGGACCGGCGAACCCGATATCCTTCCGCGCGGACACACCTACGAGTACGAGTTCACCGTCCCGGGGCGCTATCACATCGTCTGCGAACCCCACGTCAACCTCGGGATGGTCGGCGATATCGTCGTCGCGGACAGCGGGACGACGGAATCGTGAACGCGATCCGGGGGGTGATTCCTCGACAAGCCTCGGGGGTTGACCCCGAGGCCGTTGACGGACACGGGAAGGTGGTTCGGATGCGGTGATACCTACCGGAGACGACCCCTACTACGGGAGAACGTCGAAAGAGACCTATATCGGTCTAGGCAAAGGGCTTAAATCTATCGGTGTCATTGATGCAATTACATGGCACGCCGCAGCCGCCAGCAGGAGCGAGACGTCGAGGCGGAGACAACCGACGGGGAGCAGGAGGAGACGCGCACCTGTCCGGAGTGCGAGTCCACCAACCTCTCGGTGAGTGCGGACCAGGGGGAGCTCATCTGTGAGGACTGCGGCCTCGTACTGGAGGAGGACAACGTCGACCGTGGGCCGGAGTGGCGCGCGTTCAACCACTCCGAGCGCCAGCAGAAGAGTCGTGTGGGCGCGCCGACCACACAGACGATGCACGACAAGGGCCTCACCACCCAGATCGACTGGAAGGACAAGGACGCCTACGGGCGCTCAATCTCCTCGAAGAAACGCTCGCAGATGCACCGCCTGCGCAAGTGGCAAGAGCGCATCCGGACGAAGGACGCAGGCGAGCGCAACCTCCAGTTCGCGCTCTCCGAGATCGACCGGATGGCGTCCGCGCTCGGCGTCCCGCGCTCGGTCCGGGAGGTCGCGTCCGTCATCTATCGCCGCGCGCTCAAGGAGGACCTCATCCGCGGGCGCTCCATCGAGGGTGTCGCCACGTCCTGCCTGTACGCCGCCTGCCGCAAGGAGGGGATCCCGCGCTCCCTGGAGGAAGTGGCGGAGGTCTCCCGCGTCGACCAGAAGGAAATCGGGCGTACCTATCGTTACGTCGCCCAGGAGCTCTCCCTCGAGATGGAGCCGGTCGACCCCAAACAGTTCGTTCCGCGCTTCGCGAGCGAGCTCGAACTCAACGAGGAGACGATCGCGAAGGCCAACGAGATCATCGACATCTCCGCCGAGCAAGGGCTCCTCTCCGGGAAGAGCCCGACCGGCTTCGCGGCCGCCGCGATCTACGCCGCCAGCCTCCTCTGCAACGAGAAGAAGACCCAACGCGAGGTCGCCGACGTCGCACAGGTCACCGAAGTCACCATCCGCAACCGGTATCAGGAGCAGATCGAAGCGATGGGCTTCGAGTAACGTCGAGCTGATCAAGGCCGATCGGTCCCGCGCGCGTGAGGCTTACGCGTCGAACTCGCTCTCGACGCGCACCACCTGTTTTCCGACGTTCTCACCCTCGAAGAGGCCGACGAAGGCGTCGGGGGCGTTCTCTAATCCATCGACGACGGTCTCGCGGAACGCGATATCGCCGCTCTGCACCCACCCGACGAGCCGTTCGGTTGCCTCGGCGAACCGCGGGGCGTAGTCGCCGACGAGGAGCCCCTCAACGCGTGCGCGTTTCTCGACGAGCGTGTGGAGCTTTCGGGGGCCGGTCGGAACACCCTCCTCGTTGTAGAGGGCGATCTGCCCGCAGACGGCGACGGACGCCCGAACGTTCAGGTGCTCGAAGACGGCGTCGGTGATCGGACCGCCTACGTTGTCGAAGTAGCCATCGACGCCGTCGGGTGCGGCGTCGCCGAGCGCCTCGGCGACGTCCGCCTCCGCGTAGTTGATCCCGGCGTCGAAGCCGAGATCGTCTTTGAGGTGGGCGACCTTCTCGTCGCTGCCGGCGATCCCGACGACACGACAGCCGTTCAACGCCGCGATCTGACCGACGACGCTCCCAACGGCACCCGCGGCGGCGGAGACGACGACGGTGTCGCCCGGGTCGGGGTCGAGGACGTCCGTGACGCCGAAGTAGGCGGTACGACCGGGCATTCCGAGGACACCGAGTGCAGCCGAATCGCTAACACCGCCGGTTTCGATGCCGACGAGCTCGTCGCCGTCCGCGACGGCGTAATCGGCCCATCGGAGGTTCCCGGTAACGGTGTCTCCCGCTTCGAAGTCAGGGTGGTTCGATTCGACGACCTCACCGACGACGCCGCCCTGCAGGACGTCGCCGACGGCCCACGGTTCGGCGTACGACTCCTCGTCGCGCATCCGCCCGCGCATGTACGGATCGACGCTGAGATAGCGGGTGCGCACGAGCACCTCGCGCGGGCCGGCCTCGGGGACGTCGGCCTCGACGAGGTCGAAATCGTCGTCGACCGGTTTACCTTCAGGTCGGCGCGCGAGCACGAACTGGCGATTGGTCGTCATACGTCATGAATGGACGCCGACCCGGACGTGTGTTGCGGTGGCGGCGTGACCCGTCGCTTCCGCGGTGGATGAACGTTGTCACGATCGCCCTCCCATCGACGGAGCGGCTGCCGGCCGAATGACCTACTCTCCGTCCTCGGCGGGCCGCCACGTACCGTCGACCCACTCGACGCGTCCCTGCGCCTCGAGGCGATTCAAGCAGCGCTCACAGAGCTGCATTCCGAACCCGTCCGTCGCCACGTCCACACGGGTTGCGAGGTCGCGGAGGTTCCACTCTTCGTCCATCTCTTCCGTCACCGCGAGTAGCGCCTCGTACACGTCCTCCTCGATCTGGGGGTTCGTCATACAGACAGGTGTCGTCCCAATAACATATAAATAATCGCCCCCTTCCGGACCGCAGACATGTTCCGATAGACCGGTAGTGATACCCTGACACGAACGTAATCGCGTCCTACCAGCCCTCAGATCGTGACGCGCCCATCGGTCGCGGCCGCCTCGGAGAGCGCGTCGATGGCGCGCATGTTCGCGACCGCGTCCTCCCCGCCGGTCCGGGGCGTCATCCCGCTCTCCACGCAGTCGGCGAAGTGTTCGGCTTCGCGGGCGTACTGGTCTACCGGCTCGAACGTCTCCGTTACGGTCCGCCCGTCGCGGGCGTACTGGAGTTCCGCGGGCGCGTCCGCGGGGACGTTGAACGCCGGCGTCGCCTCGATCCAGCCGTCGGTCGTCTCGATCCGGTAGCGCTGGTGCTCGGGCGCGTCGAACCAACAGCGGAGGGTCGCACTCGCACCCGCGGCGTACTCGAATGTCCCCGCGAGGCGCGTGTCGACCCCGCAGTCGCGACTGTCGTGCGTCGTCGCAGTGACGGCGTCGGGTTCGCCGAGGAAGGTCCGAAGGGCGTTGACGGGGTAACATCCGACGTCCATGAGCGACCCACCGGCGAGCGTCGGATCGAGGCGGACGTCGTCGGGGCTCCCGCGGAGGGGGAAGCCGAACGACGCGGACGCGGAGACGACGTCGCCCATCCCGTCGAGGAGCTCGACGACGCGCTCGGTGCGGGGGTGGTAGCGGTACATGAAGGCCTCCATGAGCGTGACGCCCCGGTCGGCGCAGTGCTCGACGACGTCGCGGGCCTCGTGGGTGTCCCGCGCCAGGGGTTTCTCGCAGAGCACGGGGAGGCCGGCGTCAGCGGCGCGCGTCGTCCACTCGGCGTGGAGCCCGTTCGGCAGCGGGTTGTAGATCGCGTCAACGTCGGCCTCAAGGAGTGCTTCGTAGCTCCCGAACGAGGCGGGAATGTCGTGAGCGGCCGCGGCGTCTGCGGCGCGCTCGGCGTCGCGCGAGGCGATGGCCGCGACCTCGTGTTCGGTGCGGGCGACGCCAGGAACGAAGGCGTCGAGGGCGATGTGCGCGGTGCTGAGGATACCGAATCGCATATCGGCTTCCTCGCGGGGCCGACGGGAAAAGCTGTCTGTCGCCCCCGCCCTCAGTCGCTTCCGGCGTCAGTCGCTACCGGCGTCGAGGACGTCCTCAGCGCGTTCGATTTCGCCGTCCCACTCGTCCATGCCGCCGGCGACGCTGTACACCTCGCTGGCGTCGCCGTACTCCTCGACGAAGCGGGCGGCCTGCTGGGAGGACTTCCCGATGTAGCAGAGGAACGCGACGGTGTCGTTCCACTCGCGTTCCTCGACGATTTCCTCGAGTTCCTCGATGGTGAGGTTCTCCGCGCCCGGGACGTGGCCCTCCTCGTAGGCCTCGGGGTCGCGGATGTCGACGAGCGTGAAGTCGTCGTCGGCGAGTCGCTCGCTGGTCTCGGTGGGGGTGAGTTCCTCGGACATGCTCAGTTCTTGCGGAGGTAGATGCGATAGACGCCGTCGCCGCTGCGCCAGACGGTCGCCTCGGCGTCGTCGCCGACGGCCTTCGGGACGTTCTCGGTGCAGGGGACGTGGTTCGTCTCCTGTACGAGGAGGTCGCCCGACTCGAGCTGTTGGAGGCCCTTTTTCGCCTCGACCTGCGGGTACGGACAGACCTCGCCCATCATGTCCTGGGTGAGGTCGGCCTCCTCGTAGAGCTCCTGTGCTGTTTCGTCGTCCAGTTCGTCCGGCGAGTCGATGACGTCGTCGATGGATGGCATTGGTGTGGTGTAGTCGCTCAGTAGGTGTTTGTTTGACGGTTCCGTTAGATCGCGCAGCCGACCTCGCGATAGATCCAGTGGGTCATCACGTAGACGCCGGCGATGATACCGATCGTCGCGATGAACGAGTGGACGGAGAGCTCGGCGAGCCCGGAATAGATGTTTCCGATGTTACATCCAGGGGCGAGCCGCGAGCCGGCACCCATGGCGAAGCCACCGAGGACGGCGTTGGGGAGGCGGCGCTTGCGCGGCATCCGGAGGGAGAAGTCCCCGCTCCAGTAGGCGGCGAGCGCGGAGCCGAGGATGAGGAACAGGATCATCACCATGTCGACCGTGAGGCCGACGCCGGCACCGCGGAAGAGGACGGACCCCCAGTAGGTGAACGAGCCGGCGTCGACGCCGGCGAACGAGAGGAGGTAGCCGCTCCACCGGGCCTTAGTGACTAACGCAACTTCTGAATGAATCCGTCGAGGTGATTTTCGATCCACGAGCCTGCGAAACTCAG
>NZ_BAAABL010000043.1:0-16302 GCF_039520965.1 Halarchaeum salinum | reverse complement strand
ATCTCTTTCTCTCGTCCTGTCATTGCCCTACCAACTCAGAATACACCTAAATCTTCTGTGAACCACTATGCGTCTCGTCAACGGCACACAGAACAGGCAGTCAGGCCGATGGCACGGCCCGTGCAGTTCGAGTGGGACGACCACAGTTGGTCGGAGTCACCACGCTCTCACCGTCCCAAAGAACAGCGCACAGACCCGAGTACCGTCCACCGTGACGGGAATGTTGCCTCCGGGGAATCTTAGACCGGCTGAGACCCCCACGGAGGAAACCCCGGCTTCACGCCGGGGAGGATGTCATACGCTCCCGTTCATGTTCATCGTCGCCTCCGGCGTCTGGAACTTCGTCGGCGCGGGTGTCCTCGGCTTCTTCATCAACCTCCCGCTCGTCAACTACTACGAGCACGGTACTTTCCTCACCGTCGCGCACGCTCACGCGTCGATGTTCGGCGCGTTCGGATTTCTCGCGCTCGGCCTCGCCGTCTACCTCCTGCAGTTCACCACGAAGCGCGGCGCATGGGACGACACGAACCTCCGGCGGGCATTCTGGCTGTGGAACGTCGGGCTCGCGTGGATGGTGTTCGTCGGCGACATCCCCGTCGGGTTCCTCCAGCTCAAGACCGTCTTCACGGCGAACTACGACGCCGCGCGCTCGCTCGCCTTCTACAGTCAGGACCTCATCCAGACGCTCTTCTGGGTACGCCTCCCCGGCGACGGCCTCCTCATCCTCGGCACCGCGCTCTTCTGCTACGACGTCCTGAAGAAGCGCTTCGTCCGCCGCGAGCCGACGGTCGCACCGGGGGACGACGGCACGGTCATCTCCCGGCGCGTCTTCGGCGAGGACGCTGACGCCGGAACCGACCTCGACAACTAACGTCCCGAACCCGTTCGGGACGCCGTTCTTCGCCGTCGCGTGCGTCTGCAAACGTGTGCAAGTTACGACATGAATCCGGAGCTGTCGAGGCTGTCCGGCAGACCACGTCCGGCTACCACGTTAACCTCGTGACACACGCCGCCCGTGGCCACCCCGAAACCTACCTCTACGACGCGCTTGAGGACGCGTTCGGCGACCAGATTCCTACGAGTACGTCGAGCAGTGCGGCTGTGGCGGGCACGTCGTCCGCGTGCACGCGGCGTAACCGGTGACGGAGGTGAGTGAGTAGGTGAGCAACACGCCTAGGCGCTCCCTTCGAACAGTCCGGGGACGACGAACGCGACGAGCAGGACGAAAACAGCGACGCCGAACAAGATGGCTGGGCCGAGACTCGGGTCGAGGCCGAGCGTTCGCGCAGCGGTAGTCGCGACCGGGTCGGTCATTGCTTCGACCCTCGCACCGGCGATCGCCGTCGAGGCGACGGCGAGCCCGGCAGTGATCGCAGCTGGTGGACCGCTAGCCCGTAGCGCTCGCCGCCCCCGGGCAGATTCGCTAGCCATCTTAATTCAAGCAGGGAATCCCGGCCTTTAGGCCGAGAGGGAATGCGACACGGTACTGGCCAGCCACTACTCGGTGGCCGGGCCGGAATCCAACTTCCGTTGTGCGTGGAGTAGCCGTTCGTCACGGAAATCGGAATGCCGTCGAACGCGTCTTTCGAGAAATAAAACGGCGTACTTCCTCGTTTAGCAATAGTTTCAGCCACGTCGATCCAGCGACCGCCGAAACGTGGTTGCAGTCCTTCGCCGTCTGGTGGAACTCGCTTAACTAAACACGATGACTACAACCGCCACAGACCGCATCAAGCTCTCAATAGAAAGTCACCGATCGAGGAGATCCAGAACTAGACAGTGCCACTACTAGTAATAGTGTGGGTGTTCCGAGACGATATGTGACTACGCCCACGACCGGAGCTGTGGGCCTTCGCCTCGAATCTACGCGACGGTGACAGTTAATGTCTTCTAGCCATCATATTTATGAGTCGTCCTTGAATACCTTCTTACCGGTAATAGGCGTATGAGTAGCACGGTGGGACTCAAATCGGCCGCACTAGACGAATTCCCCGACCCCATTGCAATCTTCGATGAGCGAGCGAAACTCGTCGATACGAACCAGCAGTGGAACCAACTAACCCAAGAAGCCGACGCGGATTTCCTCCCCACATCTCCCGGTGATGATTTCGCCTCAGAAGTATCCCAAAGCCCAGGAAAGAATACGACAGTCACAGATGGGATTCAGGCGATACTGGAGGATAGCGAGGAACTCGTCACAGAGTATTGTCCATTCGACGGTACCTTTCCTGATCGACGATTTCTCCTCCACCTAATGGGCTTCACCTACGAGAGCGATCGGTGGCTCTTGAGTTCGTTAGTCGATGTGACTGAGATTGATGATGCGGCACTCACCGCACGTGAACGTGCCAACCGTGCAGAAGACGCGTTGAGCATCATTTCACATGACGTTCAAACCCCTCTAAGTGTCATTAAGGGCTATGCAGAGTTACTCGAGGAAGAATGCGAAGACGACATCGCAAACCAGTCGCTTGAACGGATTCAGTCAGCAAGCGCTCGCGCCAGTACGATCATTGACGATGCACAGACACTGCTGGGTGGGTTCGAGGCCACTGACCGGGAGACAGTCGAATTAGCGACGATTGTAGAGGCTGTCTGGAACAATCTTGACCACATGAATGAGGAGGCGTCACTTCGCGTCGAAGACTCATTCACGTTCGAAGCAGAGGTTGGCCTGCTTCGTCGGGTATTCGAGAACCTGTTCATCAACGCCATCGACCACGCCGGGCCAGCGGTGACGGTGCGAGTTGGCTGTCTGCCGGAGCCGAAGAGTTCGACTGTTGGATTCTTCGTAGAGGACGATGGGCCCGGACTTCCCGACAGAGAGGTAGAAAACGTCTTCACTCCTGGTTTCACGTCTGATTCACAGAATGGATATGGCCTTGGACTGGCGATCGTCCAAACAATCATCGAGGGCCATGGCTGGGCGATCACTGCCTCGAACGGGGCAACTGGTGGCGCGAGGTTCGAAGCCTCTGGTATTCACCCCGTATCCGAGTCGAATTGAGGTTCCAAGAACTACAGCCTCTGCACTTAGCGTCCAGTAGCGCAACCGTACCTATGGAATCGTTCCAACTCCTGTGAGCCGCCGAAATCGCAACAGAACGACGTCTGCCTAGTCGAGGGTTGTTTCAGTGATGCGGAGTGTGCCATCGGCTTCATAGAGATAGCCACGATTGAGTAGGCGCTCGACGGCGTATTCGCTATCGCTGTGTTCCGCCGAGAATGTATCCGCCTCATCAAGGAGCGCATACGCTTCCTCGTAGGAGAACTCGCTGTGCGGTTCATCTGCTGCATCCACGAGGATCCCGTAGGCCTCCTGTACCCAGTCTGGGAGTGGGGGTCGAGGGTCGGACGGATCGGAGAATCGCGTCATTGGGACGTGGCGTTCGTTCCTCCAGCTACGATTCGGGCGCTTGTGAACCTTCCCCTCGCCCACCGCCGTACAGCGATCCCACTACGCTGGCGGTTGCTTAGCGGTCGTCCTCCGTTCGAAAGATGGGCGCATCGGCTGCGTTCTGCTTGACGCTCTGAATGCCGTTTAACGCGCCGGCTTTCCGAGAGTAGCCTTCACCGCCGTCCGCAATGATGTTGCCGTTCCGGTGGACGAGCCGCCACCGCCAATCATCGATGTCGTCGCGATACACCTCGAAGCGCGTGCCAGACGGCTCCGTCTCAGCCGCCGCGACGACGGCGAGATCCGAGGCGTCAGTTTCGGGAGCCGGTCCAACATCAGCCGTGTCGTCGCTCGGAACCATACAGCCGGCTGCGGCCCCGAACCCAATAAATCCAGCCCACGGGCGGTCTACAGCGAGTCAGGGAGACCGCTCCCAACTGAAAGTTCAGGCAATCACACCGAGGGCAGGATGACGAACTTCTAGGACGAATACTAGCGACTACGAAGGACGTCGACGGGGCGAACCCGACAGTGATCGCGGCGTCGCGCCCACTGGCCGTCCTCAACTGATCGATCAAGCGTGAGTCGGGCGACGAGTTCGTCCTGAACGGTGAGCTGTCGGATGGGCGTCTCCAGCCACCCGAGGCGTGGACATACAGTCGCTTCTGGAACATCGTCCCGGACCCTTGCGCGATGTACTGTGTTCGCTTCGTCCCGAGGAGTATCGTCGACGTGTACTCCACGCCAACAGGAGAACGCTTCAATTCGGAGATTATCCCTTCGACGAATCGCCGGATCGCGAACTCGCTGACGTCGTTGGGCACATGGAGTTGGAGTGGTGTTCGTGGGCGCTGCTCAGTGTCCAATTCCGCGTCGGGACGCCGCGCTCCGTGTCGCTGGTCGTGTTCGGACATAGGTGACTGTGAGGGGCTCGCGAACCCCCTCTACCTCTCAGAGGGGGGTCGATAAACCTACCGGCGGGAGCCGTCTCAGGGTGTCTGAGGCCGAGTGCGAGCGCGCACTCGTGTTTTCAGATGTAAGAGGTGGTCAAGGAAGCGCAATCGCGCTCCGATCGGAGTGGGTGCTACGCTGGGTCTGTTCGGAAGCGCGTCATCGAGACGTCGTCAACATCGTCATAATCGTCATCAGCACCGACGAGGAGCATTCCATCGACGTGTGCCGCGGTTGCAAGCGCAAACGCATCGCCGAGTGCTGGCGAATAGCGGAATTTGAAGTCGGCTGCACTGGGCCACGTCTCCTCAGTATCGACTCGACGGATCCCGGTTTCTTCAAGGGCATCAATGATGGCGTCAGCGCGTTCTTCACCGTCGATTGCGCGGACGACGTAATGGACCTCGGCGAGGTTGATCGCGGAAATATACCCATCAGCCGATCCTTCCACGGCTTCGATGTAGGTTTCGACGGTGTCACTGCCTGACTCATCACAGAAGTACGCAATCAGAGGTTCCGTGTCGAAAACGATCGTATCGGGATGATCATGTGCCGCTGTCATTCCGTGTCCTCATCTTCGCGATTGACGTACCGCTGGCGCAACTCCTCATCACTGGCTTTGTCCTGTTTTCGGTCCTCACGAAGCCGTTCGACTGCCGAGCGCCCCTGCTCGTCGGTCTTCCCTTTCAGGATGCCGCGAAGGTCCGTGGCTGACTGAATGGGTCGAACGATGACCTCTCCATCGTCGGTGCGGACGAATTTTACCCGGCCCGGTGTATCGATTCCTAATTCCTCCCGGAACTCTTTCGGAATCGTTGCCTGTCCGCGAGACGACACCGAGACAACTTTTTCAGACTCAGCCTTACTCATACTCAATTAATTCATTACTTTATCCCATTCATACATAAACCTGTTGGAGAAGTCTAGCGGCTGTACAAGCAATCTACAGCGGAGTAACCCAGACCGGAGCCAAACAACTGCTTCGTGTAGCTCCACGAAGAAACCGTCTCTGACGCCGCTCTCATTGGGTCATCCCCAAAACGACAATCTATCGGCGTAGTGGCCCTCATCCACCAAACCGACGTCGGTTGTCGGCGTCGTCCTCCCTGCGGTCGCCACCACGCATCCTCAGCAGTGACTGCGCCACTACTCCGATTCGAACCAGTTCTTCGTTCGGCCCCACATCGACGGCTCCGACTCGTCGCTGGACTCTATTTCATCAGCTGGCTCTGTCTGTGTGGCCTCCAGTTCGCTTTCGAGGTGTTCGACTGTCGCCTCTAACCCCGTGATCTGATCGTCCTTCTCCTTGAGTCGCTCCTCAAGCGTTTCGACGCGGTCCGCTAACACCCGGTTCTTCTCTCTGAGATATGCCTCTCCGCGGTCATCACGCGACGGCGCGCCGTCGCGGTCCGTTCGCTCGTCCGTCTGCCCTTTCTCGGGCTCATAGAACTCAGCGGTCTGCTGGACGGCGCGCTCGATCGTCTTCTCCCCATACGTCGACCCATCCACGTAGTGGACCTCATCCCACTTCTCACGCAGCAGCCCCGACTCTCGGAACAACCGATCCATCTGCGCCTGGTCGCCACCCGTCCAGAACGCCATATCCGCCTCCGACTGGCTGTCGTAGCCTCCGAGGCGGCCGTTCCACAACCACTCGAGCTTCGCCCCATTCGACGCCCCCATCGCCTTCTCCACCAACTCCTCTTCCTCAAGCTCGACATCACTCGCCGCCGTCGCGTCTCCCGCCGAACCTGCTGTCGCGCCGTCGTCCGCCGAGGCGTCCTTGTCCTCCGGCTGCACGTACCCCCGATGAATTCCCCGCAGGGCACCCCACCGGCGCGCAATCCGCGTCGGTGTCTCCGAAACGTGGTCGCCAGTTCTTGAAAACATAGCGCTCCATCAACGAGAAACACGGCGTCGGAGACGTCGTATTTCTCACGGAGTTCATAGAAGAAGAGTTCAGAAAGGCCGGGTTTTGTGCTATATTGGGCTTGATGTAGAGAAATCCGTTTGCCGGGATCGGAAGCAGCGTACAACCAGTAGCGCTGGTCATTAGTCTGGATCCCGGTTTCGTCAGCTATGACGAAACCCGGACTTTTGACCTCGGATGGCTGAAGACCGGCTTCTGTATCCGATTGTGTACGTAGGTTTAGGGATAGTATCTGGAATTGATGGTTCTTTGAGGTGGAGATGAATATCGAGTCTCATCGCCCATCTCGGTGTCGCCTCTCACTCCCCAAAATCTAACTCGAATCAGTCACTATCTCCGGTGAAGCGGTCGATCTCTGGCATCAAGTACTAGCAAATCGTACCGCCTTATCCTTCAACTCTAATCTGAACAGTGCCCACCATGGGGATATATTCATATCCGAGCATGATTGGTCTTGTACTCACCACGACCGCCACAGAACCGAAACGAATCCTGGTCTATATCGCTATTTAAGACGAATTATTCTGCTTATCTACAGGTTCCTAAGCTGAGCGTTGAAGACTCGGATAAAGCTGTCATATTCGGAGTACCTGCAATCGCTCCTTGACTCTACAGAAGCTCTTTTAGGAGATCTAGTAACGTATAGGTATGAATCGGCGAATGGTCCTTCGAATGGTCGGAGCTGGGATTACCACGGTGAGTGCAGGCTGTAGTACGTTCGACGCTGAGCGAAACGTCGTCAAGAAGGAGACCACAGTCAATCCTAGAACGAGCGAACTGTCGGAGTCTGCGTTTCGAAAAGTAGCCGAAGACAGTCACGATGAGTATGGGGCAGGTGGTATCTGGGGGCACCGCAAAGCTGAGCCCGAGCACGAACTTGCGTTTCAGGGCGCGTGGAAGACCGTTCTTGAGCATTTCGACGGTATGCAGTCAGAGCATATCTTGGTGCTTTATCGATTACCGGAGAGTCCCGGCGGTCTCGAGTCGTCGCAGGTCTGGCTCTGGAGTGGCTTCGACCCGGCAGCTGGGAGGACTATCCGTCGCCTTGAGACGGGGGTTCGGCTTTCGGCAGCCGAGAAGCTTGGTATCTACTCGCCGGCGCAGGAGTACCACGCGACCGCCGTCGATAATTACGAGATTGCGAGCGGGCGACTCGACGCTCAAACGCTCGAGGCGACGATGCCGTTAGCTGCTGGAGCGGTTAGTGTCGATCCAGCGACGCGGATCGGCGACGGTGGTGAATATCATCCCTACTGGTCAGGTGCGCAGACGACAGCACAAACGCTCGCTGCAACCACTGAAATTCGCTGGTCAGAGGACGCTAACCAAGAATTTACTTGGCCAATCGCCGTCGAAACCACGGCGTAAACGGGCTCACAATGGGCCGAATTCACCACCACAACGTCGGAGAGCGATCGGCCGAGTGAGGGCTCAGTCTGGTTGGTCAGCAACATGTACTGCGACCTGTCTCGCGTTCACACGGTCGCGCTCACTGTGAGTAACGTGCTACCCCCTCGTACTCCGTGACTGCCGTCGTCGCGCCCATCATCGACGTCATCGTGGCGTGCAACTACGTGCCACTAGATAGGCGAGGAGACGTGAGTACTCCCCCGTGCGTTAGAACAGGATGCGTGTGATGAGCGCCCGAAGAATTCCTTGGCGCTTTAGCTCGTGGGGGTGAGCGAGGAGGACGGTCGCGCGAAGGCGATCGCTGAGTTCGGTTGCGGGGTCGCCGAGTGCGATCTCGCGCATCCGGGAGCTCGCGACGGTGCCGATGACTGCTACGTCTGCGTTCCCGGCGGCGGACACAAGTCCCGCGATGGTCTCCGACGTCCGTACCACTTCACTCGTCGTTGTCGCCGTACAGAGTGCTTCAAGGTCGTTGAGGTGAGTCTCCGTCGCTGCGACGTGGTCGGTGGAGGCGTCCTCGTCTACGGCAGTGAGGAACCGGATCTGTGCGTCATACTGGACGGCGAGTGCGTCCGCGAGAAGGACCTTCAGCGGGCGATGGAAGCCGCGGCGCGTGAGAACGGCGACTTCATCGACTGACTCCAAGCCACGGTCCCGGAGGAAGACTGTATCACAGGGCGCGTGCTCCATGAAGTAGTCGACGTCGCTCCCGAGCAGTTCTGCGTGGTAGTGGTCAGGCTTCCACCCCCCGAGGATTAAGTCCGCCTCCATCTCCGCGGCGTAGTTGATGACTGCACGCTTCACGTCGTGACTGACGATCTCGTGTGGATGGACCGGAGCGGGGAGGTCGCTCGCTAGGGCGCCGGTCTGCTGCTCGAACTCTCGGTCCGATTCGTCCATTTCCGTCGCTGAGGAGAGCGTGAGTTGCTCGGGGATTTCCTGGAATCGGACTGCATGGACTTCCCCCTCGCGTCGTGCAGCCACACTCGCGGCGACGTGGAGGAGTGCGCGTTCGCGGTGCTCTGTGGTTTCTTCATCCATTGCGACGAGAACCTGGCCGCTACCTGCCGTGAGTGCCTGCTCGACGTGAGAGAGTGACCGCGAATCGACTGATCGTCGTGCCGCGTCGAGTGCTGCACCCCCGCGGTCGGTTTTCTCGCGGCCATAGCCGAGATACCAGCCGACGCCGATGACGATAATGCCGACTGCACCGCCGATGGCGACAAGCCCCATTTGGGTGAGTAAAACGATACCGCCAACGATACCGAAGAGCTGTACCCACGGGTAGAGTGGGGCTGTGAACGCTGGGTCATAGCTTTCGAGGCCGCTTTCACGGAACGCTATGAGCGCGACGTTGACGAAGGTGAAAATGAGTATTTTGAACGCGCTCGCGAGCTTTGCCAAGTCCACAACCGGGATGAACGCGATGAGGCCGAGCAGGAGACCACCGGTAAGGAGGACAGAGACGACAGGTGTCTTGAAACGCTCGCTCACCTCACCTAACTGAGGTGGGGCGAGGTCGTCGCGACTCATCGCGAATGGGAAACGAGAGGAGGAGAGGATGCCAGCATTCGCCATGCTCGTCAGCGCGAAAACCGCAATAACAGCCATAATCAGTTCGCCCCAGCGGCCGGCGAACTGCTCGGCGGCGAGCGCCATTGGTGTGAGCATGTCGTTGGCCATCAGTACATCCGGTGGTGAGACACCGACAATGACGAAGACGGTGAGTGCGTAGACAGCCATCATCACGACGACGGAGCCGATCATCGCGATCGGGATGTTTCGGCCGGGGTTCTCGACCTCTTCGGCGACACTCGCGATTTTCGTCACGCCCGCGTAGGAGACGAAGACGAAGCCTGTCGCGGCAAGAATCCCTCCACTTCCATGCGTGGTGAGCGGGTGAAGTTGTGCGCTGTCGACGTACGTCATGCCGTCGAGAACGAATACGACCAGCGAGAGGAGGACGAGGCTGACGATGATCGCTTGTAGTTGTCCGCTCTGTTTCACGCCCGCGATATTCACACCGATGAGAAGTCCGCCGAGGGCGAGACTGAGTAAGACGAGATAACTTCCCGGAACGGAAACGAGAAGAAGGACGTAGGCACCGAGGCCGACGAGCGCGAACGCGCTCTTGAAGATGAGACTGAACCACGCGCCGATGCCGGCGATGGTTCCGAAAAGAGGCCCCATTGCGCGATCAATGTAGAGATAGGTTCCGCCTGCGTCGGGCATTGCCGTGGCCATCTCGGACTTCGACAGTGCTGCGGGCAGGACGACCAAGCCCGCCAGGATGTAGGCGAAGATCACGCTCGGGCCCGTCTTCTTCGCGGCGAGACCCGGCAGGACGAAGATCCCACTCCCGATCATCGCACCGATACTGATGGTGATCGTTGCGTACAGTCCGAGATCGCGTTCAAGGGATTTCGGCACGTCACCCACCTCCGAGGAATGCGTAGACATTCATCAGTAATCCATCCTATCCGTATGCATGGGGAAAATAGTCCGCACTAGAGACATGGCGGTGTATAGATAAGGATGAGGGAGAAGGGCGGCTCGTTTGCCGAGTGAGAGACGTCAGCCCGTGGTCGTCTCTCCGGGTGTGCCGTCGGAGACGCGGCGAGCAAGCCATCCGGGGAGATAATGATCGAGTGCGTGCGGGCCGGCGCCAGTGATGATGAGGGCGGACGCGAGGCCGAAGAGGGAGATATGCGCGAGAACCGGGTCGTCCGGGAGGCCGAAGAGCGTGAGTGTGAACATGAAGAGCGCAATGAGTGCGTCTGCGCGAGTGAACAGGCCGAGGATGAGTGCGGTACCGAGTGCGATCTCCGCGAGGGCGGCCCCGAGCACCCAGAGACCGGGATCGACGGGAACGACCTGGGTGAGGTTGTATTTCGCGACGACTTGGAGGGCGGGACCGGGAGCGAGTAGTTTCTGGGCAACGCCGAGATAGATGAACGTAACCCCAAGGCCGACACGGATGATGGTCGGCACAAGTGCACGATAGGGCGCGACGCGGGCACGGAACGCATCGGTGAGTCGATGGATGGGGTCGATTCGTCCGTACATCGTGCCATCGGCGGCCGCGATGGTCTCAAGGACCGTATCAGCGCTTGGGCGGCCGCTCCCCAGAAGGATGAGGACGATGAAGCCGGCGACGTACTCCATGGAGAGGAAGAGTTCCGGCCGGAAGAGGAGCACGCCGAAATAGGCGAGCAGGCCGATGAACGCGGCGACGCGGGTCGCGAGCCCGAAGAGTAACGCGAACCCAAGCCCGATCTGGAAGAGCCGCGCGAGCGGCGCGAGCAGTGAGCCAGTGGGCGTTATCGCCGGACTAATGAAGTAGCCAGTGAAGCCGGCCCCGACGAGCGGCAGCCCGAAACCCAACCGTAGCAACCACGGCAGGAGGTCGTCGTAGTCAGTGACGGCATCACGGAACACCGCAATATCACGCCGGAGCGGCCGCCATCGCAGATACGCGATTGCGGCGACGACGACGGCCGCTGCACCGCCGACAAGCAGGGCCACGTGAAGCGGTTGGGAGAGCACGTCGATGAGGAACTGGACAGTATCGACATGCCCACTGTCGCCCTCTGTGGTGTAGTCGACGTGAGCGGCGGCCGGCATCGCAGTGAGGAGGACTGCGACGACGGCCGTGACGACGATATAGAGCTGTCTAAGCGAGCGCATGCCTCCCTAGACGGAGGGCTCCCGGAAACATGTGTCTCCCACCTCTGGTCGTTTTCCCGTGAACGACCACGAGATCACGCTCCGAGGCACTCGTCTTACTCATCTGCAGGGAGGCCATTATTCGTGTCTGTGATGTAACGTAAAAGGATAACCCTCCCCCCCCGACGGCATTGTTCAGATTAGCTGATTTTGGCAGAAGGCTTGTGCGAGCAACCATGTTTCAGCGGTTGCTGGGTCGGCGTGGCGGAAGTGATTTGCAAACTGGTTCGTTCGTCGTTTTATCTCTTTGTAGAGTCGTTCAACGGCATTCCGATTCCCGTGTGTGACGTGTTGGAATCGGAGGCCGTGGCGGCGGAGTGCTTCTTGAAGCCACGGCGCTCCATCGACGAGAAACACAGCGTCTTCGACGTCGTGTTTCTCGCGAAGCTCGCCAAAGAAGAGCTCTGACAGACCGCGGTTTTGCGCTGTACCAAGCTTCACATGATGGAATTTGTTCGTGTTGGGATCGACAGCAGCATACAGCCAATATTGCTGGTCGTTGATCTGGATCACGGTTTCATCAACTGCGACGTGATCCGGGTTTTTGCCCCCGGATGGCTGTAGATCGGCCTTCTGCACCCAGTTGTGTACGGTGGATCGTGCACGGTCGACACCAAATCTGTCAAGTTCAGAGACGGTGTTCGAAAGTGATGGTCCTGCGAGGTGGAGGCGAATACCGAGCTTCATCGCCCAGTTCGGTGTCGCTTCTCGCTCCACAAACGCTAACTCGAAGCAGTCGCTACCTCCGCTGAGGCGGCTGATTTCGGGCATAGATCACTCAGAAATTCGGCCGCCTCATCCTTCAATTCTAATCTGAACAGTGCCTATCGAGGACGTGAAACGAATGAAGAGCATCCATCTCGTAGCGCGTCGAACTTCCGTAGCGTTCGTAGACCTCGAATCTGAAGTAAGCTATCGGAAGTTCGCAGACGAACTGTTCGAGTGAGTCATGATCAAATCTGTCTCACCCGATGGATAGCAGAAGCTATAGACAGATTGGATAGGTAGGCGGAGATAAAATGTCGTGGTATATCCTAATACTCGCAGGCTTGTTCGAGATCGGCTGGGCAATCGGACTTGAATATTCGGACGGACTCTCGAAACCAGTGCCAACGGTCGGCACTGTTGTCGCCCTCATCATCAGTATGGTACTGCTGGCACAGGCCGTCAAAGACCTCCCTATAGGCACAGCATATGCTGTCTGGACAGGTATCGGGGCTGTTGGGACAGCCACGCTTGGAATCATCCTCTTTGATGAACCAGCCTCCCTTGCCCGAATATCATTCATCGGCGTGATTGTCGTCGGTATCGTCGGTCTACACGCCGTTTCGGGCGGTCACTAAACAGCTATTGTTGTCGCACATCTTGTCTGAATCTGAACGCAAGTATCTGTTACACCCGCATATCTACCTAACGGCTGTTTTACCTGAATACCAGCCGAACAAAATACCAGAGTCAGCCGCTACTGAAGTTCTTCGACGAGAGCGGCAACAGCCTCGTCGACGAGATCGCTGTCAAGGCGGCCCTGCCAGAAGTCGATATCCTCGTGGTCGATCGATTGGACTCCCCACGGAACGATCCGACTCTCATCCGGAGTCCCACCACGTCGCCAGCTCTCCTCCGGAATCTCGATTAGTCCGTCCATCCAGGATTTTGTTGTCAGCGTCACTGCCATATACTGGTCGCCGTGGAACGGACGCCCCTCGTGGTTCGAGAGAATGAGCCAGGGCCGAGCGTCTTCCTCACCTTTGTACGGATCATCTCCGTAGACGACGTCGCCACGCTCGAAGATCAGGGTTTCCTCGTCGGTCACTTTTCGTCCTCGACGCTCGGGTGGGATTCCTCGGGTGCGTGCTCGCGCCATGCTTCCTTGTCTTCCTCGCCAAATCGCTCGTTGAACAGAGCAGTCGCCCGTTCGTAGCCGCTGTACCCGTCGAGACGTTCCTCGTCGTCGGTCACCGCCCAATACGTTGCCTTGTGTTCGACGAGGTCTCGGCTCTTCAACCGTGAGAGTGCCGTGCTGACCGCACCCTCGTCGACGCCAATCTGGGAGGCGATTTCGCGCGCCTTGAACGCTCGATCCTCGTTGGCAGCGAGAAATCCGAGGACTTGATCGGGGACGGAGAGGTCCGCGAGTTCGTCCTCGCTCGTGTTCTTGAAGGTATCTCGGTCGATGGACATCGTTGAAAGGAGGTACGTCATCCGCTGTAATGAGTGTTAGGTGTGAAAGCTACGAAATTACTGAAGGTAAATCACTGTCCATCGCGAAGGAGTTCGAGAACCGTATGCATTGAGACGACCAGTCTCAACTACTGATGCCCCAGTCGCTCCGAATGTGCACGAGAACCCGCGAAATTTGGCCCACGATTTGACGAATTATGCCTCTACTCCCCTGATCGAGCCCGTTCGGCCTCCGATGAACCGACCGGAAAACCGAGTTCGTTGCAAAACCGATGATTTTCTCAACGAGTCAATAGCGATGCCTCTCACCACTTGCTCACACCGGCCTCTTCACGAGGCTACGATGGCACGAGCAGCGACGAGCGAACAAACTCAAGGAACCGGCTCGCAGTTCGCTCTTAATATCGGTCGCTTAAACTATGTGTTCCGGTAGCGGTTCTGTTGGAGCAAGCGCAGCCGAGAATCGGACGAGGTTGCCGAGTAAGAGTACGATACTGCCGGTGGAGAAGAGGACTCCGAGCGGTGACGCTGTGTCGATGAAGAGCCAGTAGAACGGCATCGCGGCGCTCGGTCCGAGTGCGACGACGGCGAGTTGCGCGAGGACGGGCCCACAACAACAGCAGGCGTTCGGCGCGGCGATTGCTGCCGCGCCCGCCGTGCCATCGAAGCCGACCGAGCTCTTACAGCGCCATTGATAGGCGACTATAGCGCTGTTCAGTCCGACAAGAAAGGGGATAAGCAGGACTAGCGTCATCATTCCGAGGGAGAGGTAGCCACCGAGTGGGATAGTGGGGAACCAGAACTCGACGGTTGGCCAGTAGACGAGCGGGTCCTTAACGGGGAGCGTCTGAACGAACGAGTCTGTCCAAGTGATACCGACGCCGCTCGGGTCTGGGAGGGCGATGAGAATACCCGCCGAGAACATGAAGAAGACCGCGGTGAGAGCGCTCACAGCGACACCGAAGCGGCGCGTGACCGGGTCCGCGACGAGTGTTCGGATCGCGTGCTGGCAGTCACGCCACGCGATGTAGCTGACCGCGACGACGAGCGTGGCGAAGAGGAGGTAGCCAAGCGGGTTGAACGCGGGCTGGAAGCCGGTGAGGAGGATCGGGTAGAGGAACCAGCCACTGAGGAGGAGGCCAAGAGCAGCGTAGCGCAGCTTCGTCGGCCATCGACACCCGACGAGGCCAACGCTCCCGACGAGGACGATAGCCGAAGAGCGCACCGAACGACGCGACGAGCAGGAGTACGGAGCGGGTACGTCGACGGGTGTACGCGGCCAGCGAGAGCACGAAGAGAAGCGTGGCTAGGCCGAGCGAGCCGATAAGCAGGCCGTCAAGGACTGGTGTCGCAGCAGTCGTGGTTGGGGCGAGGTCAGGATGCATGGTAGGAAAGAGCGACAACGCGTTCGTCAGTCGAGTGGGTCTTTGAGGTTACCCATGACGGTTTCGAGGGCGTCCGTCGCGGTGAGGAGGCCGACGACCTCCCCGTCACGGAGGACGAGTGCAATTTCTTGGTCTTCGGCCTGGAATTGGTCGAAGGCGTCGCTGACGCTCGTGTCGGCGGCGAGCGTCATGGGTGGTGCCGCAATCTCCTCGAACGACGTCGTCCCCTCCGTGAGCCCTTCGTAGTGTTCGATGAGAGACGGCGAGTAGACGATGCCGTGAAAGTCCGTCAGATCCTCGCCGACAAGCGGGAAGCGCGTGTGTGGGCTGTTCCGGATGCGCTCGAGGTTCTCCTCAACGGACGTCGAGGCGGATATTGCGATAATGTCGTCAGCAGGGACCATGATCTCGCTGATCTCGAGCTCGTCCGCGTCGAGTGCGTTCATCACTTCTTCCCGACGCTCCTCGGGGAGTTCGCCACGGGTGAGGAGGGAGTCGAGACGGTTGCGGAGGTCGGCGCGCGACTCGAGGACGTCCTCCTCGGTCTCCAGCCATGCGCCCGTCATCTCGACGCCGAAGAGCTTCAGCGTCCCCTTCGCGACCCCATCGCCGAGCGTGATGAGCGGGGAGATGAGCCAGTTGAACCAGTAGAGCGGTGCGGCCCCGTATCGACAGACAGTTCGGGAGCGCTCGACGCCGAGATACGTCGGCGTCTGCTCGCCGTGAGTGAGGTGGAGGAGGTTGATGAGACCGAACGCGAGGATTGCACCAGCACCGAGTGAGGCGAGGCCGGTACCGGCGAAGTACGGCTCGAAGAGCGCGGCGAGCGCGGGTTCAGCGACGATCCCGACGGCGATGCTCGAGGCGGTAATCCCGACCTGGCACGTCGTCAGATAGATCTCGAGGTTGTTCGTCATCTCCCACGCTCGTTCGAGCGCGGGGTTCCCGTCGATAAACTCCGCCTCGCTGAACTGACGGGCACGCGTTAACGCGAACTCGATCGCGACGAAGAAGCCATTCGCCAGGATGAGTCCTAATCCCGCGAGTAGCCGAAGGCTAACCTCCAGCGGTGTCATATCCACGTTCTACCAAGGGGTGAGGTAAATATCCCGATGGTTGAGGATAATAGATTTGGGGTGACACCCCTGGCGTAAACACCGGAGCTTCCCGCACCGCAAGGTTGGGTGGCGGGTTCTGGAAGGTCAGATATTATGTGGGAACAACAGGAGCGGTGTCGGAAGAAGTGGTTGACCGGCTGTGTTGAATCACTAGACGGCGTCGGGGTGGGGCGCTAAATCAAAGGAGTTGAAGCGGAGAGATTC